>JBGUNW010000216.1:0-10138 GCA_045117555.1 Eubacteriales bacterium | reverse complement strand
GGTTTCTTCAGCCGTTTTATCCGTGATATGCGCTCTTTTGGGAATTTTGGTATCTATTATCTGGGGAACGCCTGTGGGACCGACTATCGTAGTCGCCGACATTGTGATTTTTATCGGTTGCTGGTGTTTGGGTTTGTTTTTAAAAATGCCAAGCAAAACAAAATAAAAAAAGGAGTTTGATATGAAAAAAACGTTTTTTTTGATATTGCTGTGTGCGCTTTTACCGATATGCTCTTGCGCAAAAAAGTCGGGCAGGACGATCGTCCCCGAAGAGGCAGAACCGCAAAACGAGAATCGAGAAAACCAAAATCTGCCGGTAAACGATAAAATCCAAAAGTTAGAATATGAAACGATTGACATTGATATTTCTTCCATGAGCGGAACGGTTGCCTATTCGCAGGTTTTCGACATGATTAACCACCCTTCAAATTACGAAGGAAAGATTGTGAAAATGCAGGGATTATTTTCGGTTTTTTACAGCAGTGAAACCAAACAGTATTATCCTGCCGTTAAAATTCCGGACGCAACCGCTTGTTGCGAGCAAGGAATCGAATTTGTTTTATATGGAAATCCCTCCTATCCTTCCGGTTATCCCGAAACTAACAAAGAAATAACCGTTGTGGGAAAATTTGAAATTTACTATGAAGGAGCAACTCGTTATTGCCACTTGGTAAATACGGTGATCGTATAAAAAAGGAGAAATCCGGGCAGTTGCTTGCCCGGATTTCTCTTTAAAGTTTTTCATGTGTGCCAATATATTTTTTGATATGGTCATGTTACCGACAGGATGAAAACGGAAAGCGCAAACCGAATGGAAGAATATATAAAAAAGTTTATTGGATAAGAAAAGCGGAGGGGTTTCCTCCGCTTTTTCTATGTTTTTTATTTGGTAGGGGTCAAAATAGGGGTCAAACGCCTTTTTCAAAAAGGCAAAAAGTGAGAAAAAACGAGAAAAACCCCCAAAATCAAGAGATTTTGAGAGTTTCCCGTTGTAAAAGACGTGCATAAGTGACCAAAACCGAGGTAAGAAAAGTTAAAGTGACACCAATATCGCTTTACATTTTATTGCGAACATCATCAACTGTCAGTCTGAAGAAGTTTTCATAAGTATTGCCTAATTTAATTATCTGTGGTTATTTTTCCTCAATGGCACCCACCGGGCAATTATCCATCGCTTCCGCGGCACTTTCAAGAGCTTCTTCCGGGACTTCGGCTTCAATGGCTATGGCAACACCATCATCACTCATAGAGAAAACTTCCGGGCAGGTCCCGGCACACAGCCCGCAACCAATGCATCCGTCATTTACAAAATATTTCATCAGTCTATCCTCCTTAAAAACATCTTTCTTTTCTTTCTTTTTTGCACCGCTCGACATTCCCGCAGCGGTAGCATAATTCGTTGTCGCAAATGCCGTCGTTGTTGAAATACGACAGAATATTGTTCACAGTCGTCTCGGCAATGTTGCTTAGTGCCTCCTCGGTTAAAAACGCCTGATGAGAGGTCACGATCACGTTCGGCATAGAAATCAGGCGCGACAACAGTTCGTCATTCAGGATATGTCCGGATCTATCCTCGAAGAAGATATCTGCCTCTTCCTCGTAAACGTCCAGGCAAGCCGCGCCGATTTTCCGCGCTTTGATGCCGGAAAGTAGCGCTTCCGCGTCGATAAGCGCACCGCGCGAGGTGTTGACGATTACGACGCCTTTTTTCATTTTTGCAATCGCATCGGCGTTAATCGTGTGGAACGTGCTGTTGTTCAGCGGGCAATGGAGCGAGATAATATCGCCCCGGGCAAACAAATCATCGAGCGTGACGTATTCAATTCCGCTGTCAGGCACAGGGTAGGGATCATAAGCGATCACTTTCATCCCGAAGCCGCAGCAAATGTCAATAAAAATCCGCCCGATTTTGCCGGTGCCGATCACGCCAACCGTCTTGCCGTGCAGATCAAACCCGGTCAAGCCGCTGAGCGAAAAATTGAAATCCCTCGTTCGGTTGTACGCCTTGTGGATCCTGCGAACCGAGGTCAGCAGTATCGCCATGGCGTGTTCTGCGACGGCATAAGGGGAATACGCAGGAACGTGAACGACGTGGATCTTGCCGAATGCGGCTTTCACATCCACGTTGTTATAGCCCGCAGAGCGTAGGGCGATCAACTTGACACCATATTCATACAAACGGTTGATGACGGTCTCAGTTACGCTGTCATTGACGAATACGCAAACCGCGTCGCACCCTTCCGCCAAAGCCACGGTATCCTCGTTCAGTTTTGCTTCCAAAAACCGGAACTGTAAGCCGTGCATCACGCCGTAATGTTCAAAAGAAGGCTTGTCATACGGTTTTGTATCATAAAATGCTACTTTGATCATGCCCGCAACTCCTTTGAAGGTTTATTGTTCCAATGTCAGCAGAAGGGCCATTTTGAATTTTTCGGTTGCTTTGATACTGTGAAGTTCGGCTTTTGCAAAATGGAAATTTTCTCCCGCTTTGATTGGATGCTCAATTCCATTATAACCGATAACACCTGCACCGTCAAGCGCGAAGATCAATGCTTCGCCGGGCGCGGCGTGCTCGGAAAGCCCGGTTCCTTCATCAAACGCCATCACAAAGCAACGCTTGTTCCGCCCTGTCTGCTTATTCTATAAATACTTTTTCTTCTCGTATTTTATTCAGCGTTTCCAAAATATCTCCGTCAAGGCAGATCGCCCGCTGTTCGATCTGCCCCGGGCAGTAGGCCTCGCCGTAGTTCAGGCAGGCGTAAACGGTTTGCAGGGTTATTCGCCAAACCTGATGTTTTTGACGGTCTTCTTTTCAATGGTCAGATTTTCATATGTTCTGGTTCCGCCATTGCCTTGCGGAGCCTGTGCAAGCAGCCCGACCTGAATGGTTTTTCCTGCTGCAAGATTAAAAAAGCGCATCATGTAATATGTCACGCCGTCCTCTGAAAAATGGAACGCAAATGAATTGCCAACTCTTGTAATCTGAAGCCAAACAGAATTTGAATCAATATTGCAGCCATTGGCATCATCCGATTCGCCGTTTCTTGTAACAACGCTGACTGCCGCATGAGTGCCGAAATCCGTTTTTTCAAAACAAGCCTTCGCCCAGTTCTGCATATCAATCATAACCATAATGGAGGCTGAGTCGTAGGTGTCCTTGAAATCATGTGCAACCTTAACTTTCATGACAAAATCGCCCTCGACCTCGGTATAGTAGAACGGCGCGTTACACAATGTTTCAGGGGTAATGCCTTCCTCGCTGACCGCACCGTTATTACAGAAAAAGTCGCTCTGTGCAGGTGCGTCAATTTCGATATGCAGATTTGTTTGCCTGATGGTGCCTTTGTTAATCCATTTGAATCCCATGATTGTCCTCCTGAAATGATTTGTAATTTTGTTTATTTGCTGATCGACTCGATGATCTCGCCGATATCCCCGTTGATGCAGATCGCTTTCTTTTCGATCTGCTCCGGGCAGTATGCTTCGCCGTGATTGAGGCAGGCGTAAACGGCTTTTTCGTTCGCGTCCGTCATCTGCCAGAAGGGGTATTTAACGATCATCGGAGTATTCGAGCCGACGCCGAGTTCAAGATACAGAATATGGAGATTTTCGTGTCTGCGGATGAAATCACAATACGCTTTCGCCGCTTTGTGCCAGCCCGCATCCTCGACGAAGGTATCGTCCGAACGGAGATTCATCGTAACGTCTCTTCCGTCGGGGGACTTTGGGATCCGTTCGGCAGGGATGCGCATCTTGATCGCCTTGCTGTCAGGCACGGTGAAAATGCCGTTTTCGTCCTTGACGAATCCCTGCGCTTCCATCGCCTTCATCGTCCATTCCTCGTTGTCGTAGGTTTCGGGGATGTAATCGTCGGCGACCTGAAAAAGTCCATAATCGCCCTGTGTATAGAACAGGCGCTTCTTATCGAATCCGGCACGCTGGAACTGATGGTCGACGTTGGTGGTGATAACGAAATAATCCTTGCCATCGAGCAGCTTTCGCAGTTCAGAATAAACCGGTTTCGGCGCGTCGATGTAGCGGTTATAGTAGATGTGCCTTGCCCACCATGCCCACAGCGTTTCCTCATCGGGAAACGGATAAAAACCGCCGGAGTAGATGTCTTTGATGTTATACTTTTTCGCAAAATCGAAGAAATACCGCTCAAACCGCTCGCCGCTGTAGGTCAGCCCCGCCGAAGCGGAAAGTCCCGCGCCGGCGCCCACAAGGATCGCGTCTGCGGTTTCGAACTCGCGTTTTAGCCGGTCGATCTGTTCTTCGCGTGTTCCAACGCCTTGCGACTGTTGAAGGTCAAATCCACGGATAGCAATCAGCGCTTTTTGTATGGTTGCAAGATAGCCGTTCGGCTCAGTGTAAAAGTTCCTCATAATACGCTTTGTCCTCATCCTTGAACACATTGAAGATTACGCGGTCGATCCTGCCGCCGTGTTCCGACAACCATTTTTCGACCGTTTCGACTGCTATCTCTGCCGCCTTTTTGTTCGGGAAGCAGAATACTCCTGTTGAGATACAGCAGAACGCGACCGAGCGCAGTCCGTTTTTCGCGCAGATATCCAGCGTGTTTTTGTAGCAGTCCGCAAGGTCCTTTTCAAGTGCAGGCGAAAGTCCGCCTTGCACGATCGGTCCGACGATATGAACGACCTTTTTTGCGGGAAGATTGTATGCGTCAGTCAGCATCGGGACGGCGGTGGGCTGTTCGTAACCCGCACCGTATTTCCCCCGAAGTTCATTCATCTGCCGCGCACATTCTGCGCGGAGCTGAACACCCGCAAATGTATGAATGCAGTTGTCGATACAGGTGTGCATCGGAACGAAACAGCCGAGCATCTGCGAGTTGGCAGCGTTTACGATCGCGTCAACGGCAAGGCGCGTGATGTCGCCCTGCCAGATAGACAGTCCGTCGCGTATGACCGGGATATCTGAAAGCGTGACGATCCCGTTTTCTTTGATACGCTCCCGCAGATACTCGTCCTGCACGGCGACAACGGTGCCGTTCATTCTTTTCGGCATACGGATATTCATCAGCGAGCGGAGAATGCGCCGCTTGCCGGTTACGCCGGTCGGTGTTTGGATGTTTTGATACTGTTCGGAGTCCGCCTTGAACGCTTCCACAAGGAAGTCAAGCCGCTCCGCTTGCGTCATTTTTTCGCTCATAGTTGCCTCTTTTCCACAGCACCCGTCGGACAAGCCTCAAAGCAGTTTCCGCAGCGCAGACAGTGCGCCTGTTCGATGGTGAACGGCACATTGTCGCTATTGATACAGTTCTGCGGGCAAACCGCCGCACAACATCCGCAGCCGACGCAGGCATCCGTGATATAATAGCCGTCTTCTTTTGCTTCAGAACCGCCGAAGGTGAAGGATGTGCGTTCTATCGGCTTTTTCGATAAATCGAACCATTCGCCGCTGCCTTCGTAGATCTGAAAAACGGTCAGCGCTTGCATGGATTCTTCGGTAGGATAGATTTCCCGCATATACGGGTTCTTTTCAAAAAGTTCGGGTATTTTCTCAAACCCCAGTTCACGCACCTTGCCGCGTACCGATACCGCAACGCTTGACATCGTATCTTGTCCCTTTACAGCGGTTAGGGCCATAAAGCCGCGCTTTATAAGGCGATCATAGAAGCCCTTTCCTTTTGCCGTCAGAAAGTACAGACTGTCACCGTCGCTGTCCATCATGTTGATGGCTGCGGTCACGGGAAGCCCCTCGTCATCCACCGTCGCTATAACGGTCGTATGAATTTCGTTTACGATATAGTTCAGATAATCCGATGTGTTCATATTTTCTCCCGAAAAATGCTCCGGAAAACTTGTTTGTTCCCGGAGCATCTTTATTACTTGTTTTCTTCCTCTAAAAGTTCTGTCATCCCGGTGCGAAGATCGAGGATCGTATACCTTTTCAGTTCGTCCTCAAGCGCACTTTGGATCGTTTTCAGCTTGCTGTCAAGCAAAGCGTGAATGTTCCTGCCGACTGGGCATTCGGGATTCGGGCTTTCGTGAAAGTGGAACAGATCTCCGTTTTCTACTGCTCCAATTGCTTCGTACACATCGTAGAAGGTAATCTCCGACAAGTCCTTCGTCAGTTCTATCCCGCCCGTACCTCTGGCAACGGTGATCAGTCCCGCATTTTTTAACTGCGAGAGTATCTTTCGGATGATAACGGGATTGGTATTGATGCTTCCCGCAAGGAAGTCGCTCGTTACCTTTCGTTCATCCTTGAAAACGTCCACGCAGGTAAATATGTGAAGGGCAATTGTGAATCTACTTGAAATCTGCATAAGTGTTTCCTCCGTAGAAACAGTATATCACAGAATTCATGTAAATTCAATAGTTACATTAAAACTTTCCGTTAGAATTCTGCCAAGTTTCTTTTGCTGCAAGCGTCTCCATCACGTCCCAGTGCTCGGCGATATAGCCGTTCTCAACACGGAAGAGATCGTAATAGGTCGTCGCGACACCGCCAAAAGAACCTTCGCTGCAGGCGAGAGCATAATCGCCGTCGGCAAGCACCATGTGCGTCTTATCGTAGACCATCGAAATACCCTGTTCCGCCATTGCTGCCAGCGCTGCTCCCAAGCCCGACAGTCCGTCGGCAATAGCGCTGTTATGCTGAATGTACTTGTCTCCGTCGTAGTAAGAGGTCAACTTGCCGGGGTTCTCTCCGCGAAGCACATCGCCCACAAATCCCGCGACGATGCGGCGGGTTTCTTCCTTATCGACGGCTTTCTTTTCAAGCGTGCCGTCGATCTGAGTATGACCGGAGGGATTCGGAGCCGCCACATTCTGCAGATTGTCCCAGTGTTCGTCGATTTTGCCGTCGGCGTTGAAGTGGAACACGTCAAACGCGACCTGTTCGCCCGCACCCGCAAAGTTGTAAACGGTCTGAAGGAAAACGTATTCGCCGTCCTCAAATGCGCGGATATTGTTGACAGTCGTCTTTACGGGCGCCTGCTGAAGTCCGGCGACCGCCGCTACGAATGCGTCTGCGCCTGTGCCGAATGCGAGATTGTGCTGCTTGTACTCGGGAGCGAGAAGGGACTTCGCCTTTTCAAGATCGCCGGATACGAACGTGCCGATGAGAGCCAATGCTTTTTCTTTGTTTGTCATGATATGATTCCTCCAAAAATTGTATTTGATGTAACCGTCGCGGTTTCATCTGTGTACAGTATAGCACGCCTTTGCTGTAATGTCAATAGTTACAACAAAAATTTTTGAAATTTTTTTTTGCATCTCGAAGTTACTCGACTTTTGAGGTTCAAATCTCTCCGCCTCGACACTTTTTCGTTTTCTTTGCAGAGCAAAGAAACGCAAAAAGTACACCAGATTTTTAGCCTAAAAAATGAAAAAATCGGGCTCCGGAACAACATAGATGCTGCTCCGGAGCCCGTTTTTTGCCTCGAAAACCCTGAAAAACCGCGAAAAATCGCAAAAAACGCCAAAAGGGCGCAAAAAAACGCCTTTTGCCGTGGTAGACAAAAGACGTTTCTTTTATGGCGGAGAAGGAGAGATTTGAACTCTCGCGCCGGTTGCCCGGCCTACACCCTTAGCAGGGGCGCCTCTTCGGCCTCTTGAGTACTTCTCCGTGTACTCATCCGCAAAATGCCGTTTGCAGTGTCTTGCGGACTTTATTATTATACCGTTCTTTTTCCCGTTTGTCAATAGTTTTTTCGTTTTTTGCTCTTCGGTTTTTCGTTTTGAGGGTTTCTTTCTTGACAACCCCGTTTTTTCATGCTACAATAGGAATGTATTTTTATTCATAAAGAAGGATCTTGTATGTTAAAACGATTTATCCGTTATTATCGTCCGCACCGGCTTATTTTCTGCATGGATATGCTTGCCGCATTGTTTGTTGCCGGTATCGGGGTGCTGTATCCCATGGTCACGCGCCGGATGCTGAACGAGTATATTCCCAATAAGGAATACAAAATGATCGCCATTATGGGCGCCATCCTCTTGGGCGTTTACCTTGCCCGTATGGGGTGCAATTTCTTTATGCAGTACTACGGCCACGTCATGGGCGTTCGGATGCAGCGGCAAATGCGCGCCGATCTTTTCCATCATATGGAAACCCTGCCGTACAGCTTTTACGATAACAACGAAACCGGAAAACTCATGTCCCGTCTGACCAACGATTTGTTCGACGTGAGCGAGCTTGCCCACCACGGCCCGGAAAACCTGATTATTTCAATCATTTCCATTGTGGTTTCGTTCATTTATCTCTGCACCATCAACTGGGGGTTAACGCTCATCATTTTTGCCTGCACGCCCTTCCTTTTAACGATCTCGCTGACGCTTCGCCGCAAAATGCGTTCGGCGTTCAAGCGCAGCCGCGAATCGGTTGCCGAGATCAATGCCGCTATGGAGGGCAGTATTTCGGGCATTCGTGTGACCAAAGCGTTCAACAATGCCGAAAAGGAAGAGGAAAAGTTTGACGTTGGCAACCAAAAGTTCGTTGCCGCCCGTACCGACGCTTACCGCGCCATGGGGCAATTCCACTCGGCAACCACCTTCGTTACCGATATTTTCAACGTTGTCATTTTGGTGGCCGGCGGCTTTTTCCTTTACGGCGGGCAGATCGGCTTGGGCGACTATTCCGCGTTTGTGGTATCCATTCATCTGTTCATTTCCCCGGTCATGACGCTCATCAATTTTATGGAGCAATACCAGGACGGCGTTACCGGCTTTGAGCGGTTTGCGGAAATTATGGACACGCCCTCTGAGGCCGACTCCGAAAACGCCGTGGATATGGGGCGCGCCAAAGGAAAGATCGAATTTTGCAACGTCAGCTACGCCTACGACGGTCAGCACGACGTTCTCAACGGCGTTAACCTGAAGGTGGACGCGGGAAAGAAGTTTGCGCTGGTTGGTCCCTCGGGCGGCGGCAAAACCACCATTTGCCACCTGATCCCGCATTTTTACGACGTAGAGAGCGGTGAGATCAGGATTGACGATAAGGAGATCCATTCCATCACGCTGCGTTCTCTGCGGCAGAATATCGGCATCGTTCAACAGGATGTTTACCTGTTTAATTCCACCATTCGGGAAAATATTCTTTACGGGCGGCTGGACGCCACCGACGAGGAGGTTTACGCGGCGGCGAAACGCGCGAACATTCACGATTACATCCTTTCGCTTCCCAACGGATACGAAACGCGCATCGGTGAGCGGGGCGTCAAGCTTTCCGGCGGTCAAAAACAGCGGCTTTCCATTGCGCGCGTCTTTTTAAAAGATCCGCCCATCCTCATTTTGGACGAGGCCACCAGCGCGCTGGATAATGCCACCGAAATTCAGATCCAGAAGGCGCTTGAAGAGCTTTGCCGCGGCAGGACAACCATCATCGTTGCGCACCGGCTTTCCACCGTGAAAAACGCCGACGAGATCGCGGTGATCGAAAAGGGAAAAATCACCGAGCAGGGCACGCACGAGGAGCTGATCGCAAAAGACGGCGTTTACGCAAACCTTTATCGTATGCAGTTCCGCGTGGCCGATCTTTAATTCTTCAATATCCGCGCCGCAAAATCGAAAGCCGGGTCGAATCGGCTTTTTGCAGGTCGGAAAAAAGCGAAAAAATTTTTAAAAAAATTGCAAAAAGGGCTTTTCATTTTTTCCGTTTTCATGTATAATAAAATATAGAAATGATTTCGTTATACTATATTCGGAAAGGAAGTAGAACAAAATGAAACAGAAGTTCAATATCACCGTTGCGGATATGCAGCTCAACATCGTCAGCGACGCCATGCCCGAAGAGGTTGAGGCAATCGTTGGTATGCTGGATCGCAAAATGCGCGATATCAGTTTGAAAAGCCCGCGCTGCACCAAAAACGAGGCGGCGATTCTTTGCGCGCTTTCCTATTGCTCGGAGCGCCTTGCCGCCCAGGAAACCGCAAAGAAAATGGAAAAGGAATGCTTTCGCCTGACCACCGAAAACGATCGCTTGAAAAAACAGATCGAATCGTTGAAAATCGAATTGAATGGCGTTCGCGAGGATAATGCCGTTATGCGGTCGATCATAAACCGTACTCCCGGCGCCGCGGCCGGGGAGGCACCCGCCAAAAAGCAGGCCCCCGTGGTAGCCGAACAGCTCTCGGCTGAAATTCCCGCAGCTCCCGCCGCTGAAAGCGCAA
>JBGUNW010000215.1:0-1729 GCA_045117555.1 Eubacteriales bacterium | reverse complement strand
TTTTTGTTAATAACCTAGCGAAAACGAATAAACTGTGTTTAAATTTTTTCCATGGAAGTATCTGCATCGGACTTTGCGCGGATGTGCGGCGTGTCGGCCATGATGGTGTGCAAAAAAATAAAAGACGGCACGCTGGTTAGGGATTGCGGAAAGAATGGCCGCAAACTGGACACGGACAATCCAAAGAACCGCGCATACCTGGAGCGCAAGCAGGGCAAAATAAAAACAAAGCTAAGAACTCAAAAAATGGAAGCAGCCGTTGCATCCGGCCTTGACTTTGAACCTGGGCAAGATTTCCAGGCGCAAGAAATTTCTTTGCAACCGGTGCAAGAAAAGCAAAGCCACCCGGCAGAAACAGAAGAGCGCAAACGGCTCATGGCATCGCCAAACAAACCGCGCCTGATGATGGACATGACAATCCGGCAGCTGTTGCGCTCATTCAGTACACTGGATAATGTGGAGCAATTTTCCAAAATACAACGCGACCTTTCCGCGGCAGACGAACGCGAGCAGAAGACACAAGAACGCCGCTTGCTGCAAATCCCCAAAGACTTTGTTGTCCAGCGCGTCTTTGGTTACATTGACGGCCTTATGAATCAACTGCTAGACGTACCGGAAGCCGTATGTGACCAGGTGATAGCCGTTAGCTTGGCAGGCGGAAACGATGCCAGAATTAACGTGATGCACATCTTGTCTGACAACCTGACAAAGTGCATAGCGGGTGCAAAGGAGCACATCGTGGAAGAGCTTAACGCGCTAAAGGGACGCTACGACAAAGCAGAGACAGAGGCGGTCATGCAACGCGACCTAATGGGTGGTGGCCTTGAAGAGCGGGAGGCCATCTAATGAACTTTGACAGATACGGCCTGCCATACAAGGGAAGCAAGTCAAAGCTTGCCGCAAAGATTTTTGAAATTTTTCCTACGGCAGAAAACTTCTACGACCTCTTTGCCGGCGGTTGCGCAATGACACACTTTGCCATTGCACACAAAAATTACAAGCGCATTATAGCCAATGACATTAACGCGGGGCCGGTCCAGCTTTTCCGCGATGCCATAGAGGGCAAGTTTGAGAATGAAAGGCGGTGGATCTCCCGCGATGATTTTTGCAGGCTAAAGGACGCAGAGCCTTATGTGCGTTACGTCTGGAGCTTTGGCAACAACGGCGAAAATTATCTTTACAGCAAGGAAGTTGAGCCCTGGAAAAAGGCTTTGCACTTTGCGCGTGTGTTCGGCAACTTTGACCTGTTCAATGAATTTGGAATAAGGACGGACGGAACACGGAAAGACATCCGCGAAAACTATGAGCGATATAAAAAACTTTATGTGGAATGGTACCTTAAAAAAATTGAAAAGACAAAGTTAGATACAGAAGAGCTTAAAAAAAATCTTGAAGAAAAGATAAAAAAAACAAGTGGGGAGCTTCGGCAGTACCTTGTGGACGGCCTGAAAAAATCCGGCAGGACGGCGGCAGACGTTGACCGCCATCTTGGAACGAACGGCATGACGGGCCATTACTTTAGCAAGAGCCAGTGGGAATTTCCAACAAAGGAAAATTACCAGAAATTACAAGAAATTATTGATTTACCACTTGACTATGATGAGGTGTCCGGGGTAGCCCTCCTTCTGGAGGCAGTGCAAAGTTTGGAAAGGTTGCAAAGGTTGCAAAGGTTGCAAAGGTTGCAAAGGTTGCAAAGGTTGCAAAGGTTGCAAAGGTTGCAAAGGTTGCA
>JBGUNW010000214.1:0-2330 GCA_045117555.1 Eubacteriales bacterium | reverse complement strand
TCGGCTGTTGCGCAAGAATACGGATATTATCTGGGCGCGGCCGAATCCGGAATACGGGACGATTTTCACCAAGAAAAAAGATATTGTTTTCAATGTTGACAACGGCATTGACGTTCCGAAATTCCATGTTCGCGGCTGGCAGGTCTTTTTCCCGTGCCCGCCGAATGAATTCATGTGGAACGTACGTAATTGCGCCACATGGACTTCCGGTATGGGAAACGCCGCCGCCAACCGTGAACGGCCTGGTTGGGGCGTCTGGCAGGAGGCATGCTATGCGCACAACGTCTGCCGTCGGTACATCAACCGGAAAACCTATTGGGAAACGCATCCGGAATATTATTCGATGAAAAACGGAAAGCGCATCGATCCGTTCGTTCCGAAAGGCGAAAAGACGTGCCATGCGCAGCTTTGCTTCACGAACGAAAACATGGTCGCCGATTTCATCAAAGAGCTTGAAAAGGCGTATGCAACCACTTCAAACGCAAAGAGCATCGCGGTCTGCTTGGAGGACAACCACAACGCCTGCGAATGCCCTGAATGCATGAAGGACATCGTGCTGCCGGATGGAAGAATTATAAACAATAAAGCGGATAATTTCCAATCGACGCGTTTCTACATGTTTCTCAACAAGCTTGCGAAATATATGCAGGTCGCGCATCCGGGCATGCATATCTGCACATTCGCGTACCATTACGCGGAAATTCCTCCGGCCGTGCAGGTTGAGAAGAACATCGACATCATTTTATGCCCGATTTACAAGAATGTCAAGTATCCCGTCAATACGCCTGAAAACGACTATTCATGGTCGCGGCTTCGCGACTGGTTTCCGCAAGGCGTGCAGATTGTCGTCTATGACTATTATGGAATCCAGGGCTGTTTTCCGCGGGCCGTTGACAAGACGATGGCGGCGGATTTCCGCTACGAATATGAGAACAACGTCTATGGCGAACATGCCGAACTGATTCCGGACAACGACAAGCCGTCGCGCTACACGAATGGAACGCAGGCGGATTTCTGGGACACCAACGCGATGTACATGTGGGTTGGTTCGCAGCTGTTGTGGGATCCGTATGAAGAGGTGGATGCGTTGCGAAAGGAGTTCCTGACGCGCGTCTATGGACCTGCCGCGCAGGATCTTGAAGAGTTTTTCGCGATTTGCGAACGCGTCTGGAAGGAGCATCCCGCCGCGTCAAAATACAATACAAGCCAGAAATATTACTGGACGGCTTTGGCCGAACGCGGCGAATGTGAAAACATACGGAAGATTCTTGAACGGGCCGCCGCGAAACCGTTGGATCCGAAGGCGAAAATATTGCTGGAACGGTTGAGCGCCGTTTTTGAAAAGAACAATCTCCAGCCTGTGCGGGACGCATGCAAGGCGTTCTCACTTAAGCAGAAGGCGAATCCGGAAAACTATGTGAATCTGCTTCGGAATCCACAATTTGAAGACCTTGGCAACGGCCCGAAAGACGAGACCGCAATGGCCGATTGGAAGAAGAGCAATTTCGCCTCATGGGTGTTCTGGTACAGGAATTATGGCACATGCGGTGTCGTGAAGGAAGGCGGTTCCAACATCGCCTTCATGGACACGACGGATAACGCCTGTTTT
The DNA here is from genome assembly GCA_045117555.1 of Eubacteriales bacterium. Lineage (GTDB taxonomy): Bacteria > Bacillota > Clostridia > Oscillospirales > CAG-272 > UMGS1865. The sequence goes on along the minus strand of JBGUNW010000214.1, from coordinate 721 downwards.
CTGCAACAAGTTGAAACGGAACCGCATGCGAAGTACATCGTGCGCTGCCGCGTGAAAATCGACAATCCTTTGGAAAGCGATGCGACCATCAGTCTACGGTGGCGTCGGCCGGACGGCAATTGGGCCAATTGCCATGATACGAAGTTCTACGCGCCGAAAGCCATGAAAGCAGGCGAATGGCATGTGATTGAAGGCTTTTTCGCCGCTCCTGACAACGTGGGCAAGATGTCATTGCAATTAGGAACAACCGCCTGCAAGGGAAAGGTTTATTTCGATGACGCGGAGCTGTATAAGATACCCTAAGAGGTTGGAAGGCTAGAAAACCCCTCGAATTCGAGGGGTTTAAAAATTTGGCTGTTGTCCACAAAATCGGACTACCAGCTAGAAAACCACCGAATTCGGTGGTTTTAAAAATCTAAAAAGAAAAGTGATTTTCCAAGAAAGGTAGTTTTAGTGATTACCATGCAAAAAGGCGGCCGGAATTTGGGAATTCCGGCCGCCTGATTGCTTCCAATACCTATTCTACATCAATCCGCCTGCATGATGACGACTTCGTCGATATAGACGGCTTCTACTTCATTCAAAGGACGGTTGACGGGAGCGAACCAAATGTACGGCGATTTGCCGATCAATGGCTTAAGCGAGAAAGGCTTCGATTCGATGCGGACATACTTCTGGCCTTTGCATTTCGCGACAGCGATGTTCTCGTTGATGTAGAAAA
>JBGUNW010000213.1:0-1637 GCA_045117555.1 Eubacteriales bacterium | reverse complement strand
CGGCACGCCCTCCAGCAAGCCGATTTCCTCGCCTGCCGCGATTTTTTTATCCACCGCGGCGGCGGTTTGCAGCGCCTCGTCGGGCGTGACGCAGACATAGGCGTTCAGCTCGCCGTTGGCTTTTTCGATTTCTTCCAAATAGCTTTTGGTCAGCTCCGTGCAGGAAACCTGCTTGCTTTGGAGCATCTCGTGAATGTTAGCAATTGATCCCATAGCGCACCTCACTCTCTGTTTCTGACCAGGAAATGGTCTTCTGCCTGCTCGGGCGCGTTCTTCAGAATTTCCGATGCCGGATAGGACGGCACAACCTCGTCCTCGCGGAACACATTGGAAAGGTTGTTGATGTTGTCAAAGCCCTCGTCGCTGACGGGCGCGTTGTTGATGGCGTCGGCAAAGTCGATGATTTCCTGCATCGACGCGGTCAGTCCGTCCAGCTCCTCCTCGGGCACAAACAGCTTGGAAAGCAAAGCGATGTTTTCTACATCTTCTCTTGTTACCATGATATCACCCTCTGATGTTAATTTATCATACTAGTTTCTTTAGCATAAACTATCCATATCATTATACACTATTTTCCGGCGCGTTTCAATAGGAATTTACGTGAATCCGCCGCAACGCAAAAGAAACGCTTGGAAAAACCAAACGTTTCTTTTTGTGTTATCTTAATTTGATGTGAACCTCACGGAGCTGCTGCTCGGTGACCTCGCCGGGTGAGCCGAGGAGCACGTCCTGCGCGTTGGAGTTCATCGGGAACGCGATGACCTCGCGGATGTTTTCCTCCTCGGTGAGGAGCATCAGCATGCGGTCAACGCCGGGCGCCATGCCTGCATGCGGCGGCGCGCCGTATTGGAAGGCGTTGTAGAGGGCGGAGAACTTTGCTTTGAGGTCGTCCTCGGAGTAGCCTGCCATCTCGAACGCTTTTTTCATGATTTCAATGTCGTGGTTGCGCACCGCGCCCGAGGACAGCTCTACGCCGTTGCAGACGATGTCGTACTGATAGGCGAGAATGGTTTCGGGATCCTGATGGAGCAGCGCGTCCAAGCCGCCCTGCGGCATGGAGAAGGGGTTGTGGGTAAAGATGATTTTGCCGTCGTCGTCGCGCTCAAACATCGGGAAGTCCACGATGAAGCACAGCTCAAAGCGGCTTTTGTCAATCAGGTTAAGACGCTCGGCAACCTCGGTGCGGATTTGACCGGCGAGCTTCGGCGCTTCCGCGGCGGTGTCGGCGATGAAGTAGATGACGTCGCCTGCCTTGGAACCGTTGCGTGCAATCAACTCCTCGCGGTCGCCGGGCTTGAGGAACTTGTCAATCGGACCATCAAAGCTGAGGTCGTCCTCCACCTTGACATAGCCGAGTCCCTTCATGCCGATGGACAGCGCGAATTCCTCCATGCGCTTGAACCATTTTTTGCTCTGCGCGGCGGCGCCGGGCACGTTGATGGAACGCACGCACTTTTTGCGGAAGGGCGCAAAGTCGGTTTCCTCAAACATATCGCTGATTTCCACAATTTCGAGCGGGTTGCGCAAATCGGGCTTGTCGGTGCCGTATTTGAGCATGGACTCGGCAAAGGGAATCCGCTTAAACGGCGGCTTGGAAACCGCCTTGTCGGTGAATTTGGCAAAGGTTTCATAGAGCA
>JBGUNW010000212.1:0-1526 GCA_045117555.1 Eubacteriales bacterium | reverse complement strand
ATATAAAAACGGGAAAACACTTGAGCGGTGCCTTCCTGTTTACTTTGTGTTTTTAACAACCTTTACTTTTTTCACCGAAGGAACTTTTGCCGTAGCAATCGCATTCGACGGTTTCACAAAATCTTCAATCTTTCCAAGAGTCTCCGCCGAAAGGATATGCTCCATACTGCACGCATCCTTATCGGCGATCGCTTCGGACACGCCAAGCTTAATCAGGAATCCCTTCAAAAGAATATGTCGGTTCAGAATCATGGCGGCAACGCGCTCTCCCTCTTCGGTGAGTTCCACGCCGCTATAGGGTTCCTGCCTTACAAGGCCCATTTTCTTGAGTTCAACCATGGCCTTTGCCACCGACGGCATTTTCACGGCAAGAGCCGCAGCAATGTCCTTAACGCGGGCAAGCCCGTTCGCTAGGCGCAACATGTGCACCATTTCCAAGTAGTCTTCTAAACTTTGAGTCAGTTTCGTATGGTCCATTTTAACCAGCCTTATTTAGACACGGCTAATATAGTTTAATCAACCTAATTAGGCAAGGCTAAAATTATTATAGAAAGCATATTTATTTAGATTAGACTAATATTATAAGAAAAAATTTACATTATTTTCGCCATTTTACCCTTGTTTTTGCAGTTAGATTTATCTAACTTTTAGTTAGACAAGTCTAATTCTGATTGTCGCCATAGCTTTCGGACTCAGGCTTGTTTGGTTGAATCAAAAAATCAATTCCCTCTTTTGTGTCTCTTTGGGAATAAAGGTGCCCCCGCTCAAGTAGCTCTGAGCAGGGGCATTTTTCGATAATTTAAGCCGTGCGGTCTTACGCTTGCTTTAGCGGAGTCATGCTCTTGGCGCAAATTCCCATCGTCGAAAGGTTATGCAGCAAGGCCGAGGTCGAGGGGGCAAGTATTCCGAAGAAACCTGCGGCCAGGAGAGACGTGTTGAAGGCCACGATAAAGCGGTAATTCGACTGGATTCGCTCCATGAGCTGAGTACTCAACGTACGGAGTTCGGCGAGGTCGCGTAGGTCTTCGCTGCGGAGCGTCACATCGGCGGTTTCGCGGGCAATGTCGCTGGCGTCGCTCATGGCAACCGACACATTTGCGGCAGCAAGAGCGGGAGCGTCGTTGATACCATCCCCCACCATAATCACGCGGCGGCCTTCGGCCTTCATTTTTTCCACATAGTGGTGCTTGTCTTCGGGCAACACCTGCGCGTAGAAGGTATCGATGCCCAAAAGTTGCGCCGTGCGTTCAGCGGCTTTCTGACTATCGCCGGTAATCATCGCCACATGCTTGATTCCGCGTTCACGGAGCATACGCACCGCCTCGGCAGCTTCATCGCGCGGAGGATCGCTAATGCAAAGCACACCCGCGAGGCTTCCGCCAATGGCAAGGTAAATCACGGATGCGGCTCCGGCGAGTTCGTCGATCTTTTTCTGTTCGGCCTCGCCCACTGCAATTTTTTCGTCTTCGACGACGAAATGTTTGCTGCCGATAACGGCGCGTTCACCGTCGAGAGTCGTCGCGATT
>JBGUNW010000211.1:0-1994 GCA_045117555.1 Eubacteriales bacterium | reverse complement strand
GAAGAACGACGCGCTGCTGAAGGTGCAGTGCTTCGGCAACTTCGACGTATTCACGCCGGACGGCACGCCCGTGCACTTTGAGCGCAGCCGCTCCAAGGAGATTTTTGCCTATCTGGTGCACCGCCACGGCAGCTCGTGCAGCACGCGTGAAATCGCCGCAGCGCTGTTTGAGGACGAGCCCTATGACAAAAAGCAGCAAAGCTATCTGCAAACGCTGATTTCCGGCATGATGAAAACGCTGAAAAAGGTCGGCGCGGAAAAGGCTGTCCACAAAAGCTACAACGCGCTGGCGGTCAACCCTGCCGTGCTTGACTGCGACTATTATCGCTTTGCCGAGCTGGACGCCGGCGCGGTCAACGCCTACGCCAACGAATATATGAGCCAGTATTATTGGGCGGATTTCCTGTTCAATGATTTTTAAAAAAATTTGAAAATTTTGAAAAATAATAAAAAAACTCCTTTTTTGTTGCTTTCTTGTTGCTGTCGGTGTGTTACACTGTAGTCACAACAGAGGGAAACCTCCAATCCAACAGAAAAGGAGTTTTTATGATGAAAAAGAATGTAAAAGGCTTTATCGGTTTGTTCGCAGGAATTGCGGCTTTTATCCTCATCGGCGCAGCGCTGTTTGTTCCCACCGTCCCCGTCCGCAACACCCATTTGCTGCTCCACGGCGGCATCAATGTCACGCTGGGACTGATTGGCATGGTGATCGGCGTCGCCGCCATTGTGTTCGGTGTGCTGAGCAGAAAGGAAAGAGATATCGCCAAGGGTCCCCACAAGGCAGGCATAATCGCCGGCACGCTCGCGGTGCTGATTGCCTTCGGCGCCACCGGCTTCTGCTCGATGACAAGAATGATTGCCGACTACGCCAACGGCGTTCCCGGCAACGCGGTTTCCAAGATGGACGAATCCACCCGGAAGTCCATTGACGAAGCCATCAGGCAGTGGGAAGCTGACCTCGACAACACCCAAGCGTAACGGATTTTGCCGCCGGTTGAAAAATCAGCCGGCGATAATTTGAATTTGTTATACTTTTGTTATGGTTCTTGTGCTATAGTAGGTGCAGAAGGAAAAGCAGGGTTTACAAAACCCGGTGACAGGGAGGTTTTGTATGAAAAAAATAATCGCTGTTGTGCTGACGGCGGTCATGGTCTTGTCGCTGTGCTCGTGCAGCTTTATCAATCAAAAGGCGTACGTCAGCCACTTAAAGGATAACACCGACTTCAGCGGTGTGGTGATGATGACGAAAAACGGCGAGCCTGTCTACACCGCGGCAAGCGGCGTGTTGAAGAAAAACTCCGACGAGGAGATAACGCCCGATACGCTGTTTTGCATCGGCTCGGTGTCCAAGCAGTTTGCCGCCGCCGCCATTTTGACCTTGCAGCAGGACGGCAAGCTGAGCGTGGACGATCCGCTGACGCGCTATTATCCGCAGTACACCATCGGTAAGAACATCACGCTGCGCCATCTGCTGGATATGCGTTCGGGTATTCCCGAATTTTATGACGTCGAGTACATTGACAACGCCTTTACCGAGCTGCCGACAGGCGAGCTGCGCGGCGTTGTTACCAACGACAACACGGCGGAGGAAAACCGCGCCATTCTTGAGAACTGGCTGATGCAGCAGCCGCTTGTGTTTGAGCCGGACACCGATTTTGAATATTCCAACTCCAACTATTTTCTGCTTGCGCGGATTGTGGAGAAAGTCTCCGGCAAAAGCTACGCCGACTATGTGCACGAAAAGATCTTTGAACCGCTCGGCATGGACAATTCCATGTTCATCGACGAGGTGGATTTCCGCGAGGTGCCTCACCTTGCCGCGCCCACCGTGCGCCCCAAAACCGTGTATGTGGGCGTCACAATGGGCTTGGGCGACATGATTTCCAACGCGCACGACATGGACTGCTGGTTGACCTCGCTGAAAACCAACAAGGTGCTGACCGCCGAAAGCGTTGCGATGATGGGCACCGACTACACCGCCGCCGACGACGAGG
>JBGUNW010000210.1:0-1673 GCA_045117555.1 Eubacteriales bacterium | reverse complement strand
CACGCGAAAGCATAGACACGGTGGAGGCGTAATCCTTCATGGACAGCGTCAAATCTTCCGGATAGTTGCGATACCATGGGTGGACATTTTTCGTCTCCAGATTCATCCATGTTTCTGCGCGAGCACAAGGCGCCATCACGCCGTCGTAGTCACGGCCTTTTCGCAATGGAAGACCGCACATCCTTGCAATGGAAGCATTTCCAGATGCGTCTATGACGATTTTCGCCATGACGTCACGGATGACGCCGTTCGACAGGACGCGAACGCCGGCAACTTTGTTACCGTTGATAAAGACGCCGATTACAACGGATTCGTACATGATATCGCCGCCGCGGCCACGGCGTTCAAAATCTAGAATTCGCGCTGACGGCGAAGCCCCGAAAGCCACGCAACCGACGGTTGACTGGCCCCCCATGCCATTCGTTTTCTCAATGCCCAATACGTTGAGACCTTCCTTCACGCAATGGCAGTAGCATGCCGCGCCAGCCGTGCCAAGACCGACGATGACCACGTCGTATTCGGCTGGATTCTGCAACGTCATGTTTTGCAGACGGATACCGATGCCGTTTTCTGTCATGCCAAGCTGCATTTCATTCCCTCCTCAAAAGCATTCAGCAACGTCGGAAACTGCGCGGACGGAATCCATCGGCAGCCGAGCGGTGTCATGCGATCAATGCGTTCGTTTGTCTTGTAAAGGCATTTCATGGCACTTGATTCGGCGAGGACTTTAGCCCCCTTCGCATTCTGTTCCAAGCTGTTGTAGAGTTTTAGACGGGCATCTCGCCAATCGACGGCGGCTGGCAGATCAATGGAAAAATAGCCTTTGTCCGTTATCGCGCCAAAGCGTTTGCCTACAATGGTATCCGCTCCAAAAATCCGCCAGCCGATATCCGTTGTGTCAAGAAAATTTGCGAATGGCATATCGCATATTCCCGTGGAACCGCCGCCGTAAAGCCTTGCCTTCCAGCCATCATTGTTTTTATGCAAATCAACCAGCTCCGTGTTCGTCAAAGCCGTGCCGCCATGTTCGACAAAAAACGTCGCCATGAAATCAGCCAATGGCGGGCATTCGACTTTGCCGTCTGCCAGCAGGCCTTCTGCTTTTAGCTTGTCGTATAATTCATGTCCCAACGGTGTGGAGGGCGTTCCGACTTCTGCAAAATCCGCCGTCAAAGCGACATCCGCGCACAGATGGATACCGCGTTCGATAATGATGGTTTTCTGCGGATGGGCCAATGCGACGCCGATTGCGAACGCGCCGCCGCCCAAGACTGCGGTCAGGCCATTGTCATCAAACAACGCTTTACCGATTGCGTTCTGTTCAAACAGCATCCATGCGCCACTTGCTGCTCCCATTGCAATGAATTCCCGCCTATTCATGTTTTTAATGCTTAATGCTTAATGCTTAATGATTAATGTCATCTTGTAAATATAGCTGAGATTTAGGAAAATGAAAGATATGGAAAAAATCTGTGCATTTCGTTTTTTTTAGCATGCAAATGGTGGAGATAAGGAACGCTGAGATTATCACTTTCCTTTCCATGAAACTTTCTTGAACCCTGATTTCGTAAAACGGAAAAACTCATGAAACTCACCGACGTCCCGTGGCATTCTCCGCTCATTCTTTGTCTCGACTCTCCGCCTTGCTACTGTATTAATCTACTCTATCAATA
>JBGUNW010000209.1:0-2674 GCA_045117555.1 Eubacteriales bacterium | reverse complement strand
TGAAGGCGCTGGAAGCCCATTTCCACGACCTCGCGGGAAAGATCGCGCCGGTCAAGAGCGGCGACGCCATCGAACTCGGCGCGTCCTCCCTCAAATTCGTCGAGACGCGCATGCTCCACTGGCCCGACAGCATGTTCTCCTACCTCACCGGCGACAACGTACTCTTCTCGCAGGACGGCTTCGGCATGCACTACGCCGTCGCGAAGATCTTCGCCGACGAAAACGACCTGCCGACCATGCGCGAGGAGGCCGAACGCTACTACGCGAACATCCTGCTGCCCTATTCGCCCCAGGTCCTGAAGCTCCTCGAGGCGTTCCCCGGGCTCGGACTCGACGTCGCTGTGATCGCTCCCGACCACGGCCCCCTCTGGCGCGGCGACATGCTCGGCACCCCGCTCGCGTGGTACAAGGAATTCGCCGAACAGGCCGTCCGGCCCGCCGCACTCGTCCTGTACGACACCATGTGGCACAGCACCGAGAAAATGGCCTTTGCCATCGCAGACGCCATCCGCGAGACCGGCTGCGCCGTCCAGGTCCTCTGCCTGGCCTCCTGCACGCGCAGCGACGCGGCCGCCGCAATGCTGAAGGCCTCCGCGCTCGTCGTCGGCTCCCCCACCATCAACAACGACCTCTATCCCCGCACCGCCGACGTCCTGACCTACCTCCGCGGACTCCGCCCCAAAAACATGATCGGCGCGGCGTTCGGCTCCTTCGGCTGGAGCGGCGAATCCGTCGCGAAGATCGAGGAGTATCTGAAGGGCGCGGGCGTCGAACTCGTCTCCCCAGGACTGAAAGTCAAATACGTACCCAACCGGACGGCGATGGACCAGTGTGCCGCCCTCGGCAAGGCCGTCGGCGATGCCCTCCTGGCCCGTTCCGCACAATAACCTTTTCCAACAACAGAAAGGAATCTCCGCCATGAAAAAGTATGTTTGCAGCGTCTGCGGTTATGTCTATGACCCGGCAGTCGGCGATCCCGACAGCGGCATCGCACCCGGAACCGCCTGGGAAGACGTCCCCGAAGATTGGGTCTGCCCCGTCTGCGGCGTCTCCAAGTCCGATTTTAACCCGGAATAATCCAGCGCGTCTTTGACGCAATCATGCCCCTTTCGCCCTCACCCGGCGCAAGGGGTTTTTTCGTCTCCGGGGAGCCTGTTTTTCCTTTTGTCGGTCACAGCGGCATCTGCCGGAAAAAAAGAAAAAACGTGGGAAAGGCTCCCGCCCTCATAATGAGGAACGGTGATCGGTCAGCTTACGAGTTAGGAACCGGTGCTCTTGGCAGGAATTAGGTTGCTTCTGCAACTTACTTTCTGTTTTGTTGGGTGACGGGAGATCAACACGACGAGTTCCCTTTGCATTACAGATGGTCGAGGTCCAGTCTGTAATCCGCGTAGGAAGGCATTTTCGCGAATTTCTCGGGATCCCACGGGCTCGGGGCCGGCCAGGAGTGATAGAACCAGACGTGATATTTCCTGACGTACAGGACGTTTTTATCTTTTTCGTCCAGCTCGGAGATTCTGGATACCAGTTCCCTCCTGATCTTTTCCGCATCTTCCTCATTTTCGGTGCACAGGTAGATGTTCCATTCCATGGCGTCTTCTCCGAACGTGAAGGTATAGACCCGTAACACCTGATACCAGCCGTTCCGCCGGCGCATTTCAGGAGCCAAACCGTACGCAAAAGCCACATCGGCTTCCCCCGTGAAAAATACGGACGGATTGTCCGTCAGGATATTCCGAACGGCTGCAACACTGAGACTTCCCGTTTGCCCTATGACTCCGGCTCTGAGAAAAACTGCTGCGACGGCAGCGGTATGGTACATCAACAAAAAAATAATCGTCAGGGCGATCCAAAGCGCGATCTTTACACCCGGAGACAGTTTCGTTCCCTCTTCTTTTCCTTTGGTGGAACGTGAGGGCTCCGGCGGAATTTCGGGCTTGGGTTCCGGCGAATCTGCGCCCATGTATTTCACCTGTTGATTGTCGTTTGGGTCATCCATATCAGAATAATACCTTACTGAAAGGCTCCAAGCATGAAATGTTCTGTTTTCTCCACAACTGATGGAGAGTTCGAGGAATCACAGTTTTATTATACCACGCCCCAAACAAATAATCAAGCGGAAAATGCCGGAAATGCAAGGGAAATCATTGACCGAACATCCGCTGCCTTCCTGCCAGGAGCCTGCCGGACAGGTGTGGACTATTTTTTGATGCAAACCGGGATTATTCCGTGTTTTTGCTATATTTTGCATCAATAATCTTTCCTTAAATAGCATCTGAAAGAGTTTTTATTTCAAAACTGGAAACACAGCCGTCTTTGAACGTGATTTCTATGCATTTGTCATGAGCCCCCACTAATGTTTTTTCTGTGACATAAAAGACTTCCCAAACATCTGATTTTAGCAGCCGTTCATCTTGCTCTGCTTCTGCTTTAGATGAATGGGGATATTCACAAAAATGCCCATAATCATCTTTGGCTGCGAAACGAACTTCGTTAGAACTTGTGCGTTCAGCAAACTCCATAGAAAGAGCAATAACTTCATTTTTACTCTTTCCAAGCAAAACATCAGGATGTAACGGAAATTCTTTTTCACAAGCAACTAAAAGTGACAAAACAAAACCAGCAAAGCAAAAAACGATTATTTTTTCGTAGTAAGAACGCATGTTTATAGCCC
>JBGUNW010000208.1:0-2798 GCA_045117555.1 Eubacteriales bacterium | reverse complement strand
ATACCCTGCCCTTTCAATATAACACAAAAGACAAAGAAAGTCAAGAGATTTTGAAAAAAAATTCAAGACGAAGGAAAACGGCTCCGGGCATTCCGACTTTTGAGGGCGCGGCGGCGCTCGCGTCGTCAACGGGCTTCCGGCTTGCCGTTCTCGCGCGGGGCGAGTTTATCCACAGGGGGCTGTGGAAAAGTCAAGTGCTACGGGCGCACCGCCCCGCGCTTGCGGGCGGCTTCGCCGTCGCGCTGTCGCCGCTTGCACTCGCCTTTGTTTGCAAGAAAACGGCGGCGTTTGCGAAAAGGGCTATTTGCGCGCGCGCAAAGTTCTGACTTTGAAAATCTGCTCCGGGCGCGTTTTGCGTGCAGGGGCGGCGGCGGGCGCAAGGTAGGAGGGCAACTAATCGCGGCGCACCTTTTTGCGGCGATGGCGTGCGCCCACCGCAAAAAGTGCTTGCTTACAAAATGGCAGTTTTGTATTGTTGCGCTCCGCGGGCGGTAATTGCTCGCGTGCCGCAAAGGGCGGTTTTTTTGAATGCGGCGCGCTTCGCCGCTCCGCGCAAAAAAACAAAACAGGCATTTTGTATAATTGCATATATGGTTCAGTAAGGGTTCCCTTTATGGGGTTTTGTTTGTAGAAACCGATTTTCAGAATTGGAACGTTAGCTGATCGGTCTCGTTGACGTGATCCAGTACGCCACCCGAACGCAGCATTTCAATTACCGAACCGGATAACTTTGCGCGAATGCGTAAATCTTCAATCGAAAAGAACGGTTCCTCGTTTCTTGCTGAAATGATGTTCTCCGCCGCGTTCTCCCCTAGCCCCGGCATGGAGGAAAACGGCATTCGGATTCCCCCGTTTTCCGGCAGGAATGCGTAGGAATGCGATTTTTCCAAATCAATGGGTAAAAACCGGATCCCGCGCGCCATTGCCTCATTGATCAGTTGCAAGGTGGAAATACTTGCAATTTCCTTGGGAGACGCGTCTTTTCCGCGCTGACGGATATCCTTGATCAGGTTTACAACATACTGTTTTCCCTGCCGCGCCACCGTGGCGTCAAACCCGTTGGGCGCAACGGTAAACATGGTGCAATAAAATTCTACCGGTTTATGTACCTTGTACCAAGCCAGCCGAATGGCGGAAATGACGTATGCCGCCGCGTGCGCTTTCGGAAAAAGATATTTTATTTTTTTACAGGAAGTGATATACCATTCCGGCACGTCGTGCTTTCGCATTTCTTCTTCCCATTCGGGCTGCAAACCTCTTCCTTTCCGCACTGCCTCCATAATTTTAAACGCAAGAGCGTTTTCCAGCCCGTAGCGGATCAGGTCCAGCATAATACCGTCGCGCGTACCGATCACGCGGGAAATATCGCAAATTCCCTGCTTGATCAGGTCTTGCGCGTTTCCGAGCCAAACGTCGGTCCCGTGCGTCAAGCCGGAAATTTGGAGCAGATCGGCAAAATTGCGCGGTTTTGCGTCCAAAAGTACCTGTTGCACAAAATTTGTACCAAGTTCCGGCAACCCAAACGTGCCGATCTTGCAATCAATGTCCTCCGGCTCAACGCCGAGCGGGCGCGTGGATTGCAGCAGCTCGTAAACCGAACTATCGTTCATGGCAACGTCCAGGACCGAGGTGTTTGTAAAAGTTTCCAACCATTTATATTTGGTTGGCATATCGTGCCCGAGCTCATCCAGCTTCAAAATGGTATCGTGCAGATAAGAAAACGCAAAGTGGGTGGTTACAACGTCGGAATTTGCGTCGTCTGCCGGGTGTTGAACGGGTGTGAAATCGAATACTTCCTTGTTTTGCGGTACCACAATGATTCCGCCCGGATGTTGCCCCGTGGTTTTCTTAACGCCGACGCACTTTAAAACAAGACGGTTCATTTCGGCACGCGAAAGACTGATATTTAACTGTTCAAGATACTTTGCAACATATCCGTAAGCGGTTTTGCTTGCCAGCGTGCCAATGGTGCCGGCGCGGAATACGTGGCCTTCGCCAAACAGTTCCTCGGTGTACTTATGCACTCTTCCCTGCACGTCGCCGGAAAAGTTCAGGTCGATATCGGGCGATTTCTCGCCATAGAACCCAAGGAAGGTTTCAAACATGATATCATGCCCGTCGGCACGATATTTGGTGCCGCATTTGGGGCAAATTTTATCCGGCAGATCAAACCCGGAGCCGTATTCCCCTTTGGTAAAAAACTCGCTGTTTTTGCAAGCGGGATTTGGGCAATAGTAATGCGGCGGGAGCGGGTTGACCTCGGAAATGCCCGCCATAGTAGCAACGAAAGAGGAACCCACGGAGCCGCGCGAGCCGACAAGATACCCTTGCTCCTCGCTGAAATGGACGAGTCTTTGCGCGATCAGATAGAGTACGGCAAACCCGTTTTTGATAATGGATGAAAGCTCCTTTTCCAAACGAGCGGAAACAATTTCCGGCAGCGGGTCGCCGTACTGCTCCTTGGCGCGTTTCCAGCACATATCCTGCAATTCCTGCTCGGCGCCGACCATTTCGGGCGGGTAGGAACCCTTGGGGATCGGGCGGATCTCCTCAATGCTCTCCGCGATCTTGCTTGGATTGGTTACCACAACTTCGTACGCTTTTTCTTTGCCCAAATAAGCAAATTCTTCCAGCATTTCCTCGGTGGTACGCAGATAGAGACCAACGTCTTTATTGTAGTCCTTAAACTTCATTCCTGCAAGCAGAATTTTGCGGGCAATTTCGTCCTGCGGGTCCAAAAAATGCGCGTCACAGGTAGCGCAAACCGGCTTGTTATACCGTTCGCCAAGTTCCACAAT
>JBGUNW010000207.1:0-1689 GCA_045117555.1 Eubacteriales bacterium | reverse complement strand
CCGGCGCCGCCTCGCTGTCCGGCAGCGGCATGCTGACGCTTGTCTACGAGGACGGCTATCAGCCCGAAAAGACCTATATTTGGGTGGACAGCCTGCAAAACGCGAACGGCAACACCTGGTACATGAACGGCAGCACTGTTTCCATCGGCGGCGTGACGTTTATCCGTGACAAGGACTTTTAGGCAGTTTGTATTGACAATACTATGATGCGGTGATATAATCACGGCGTGACTTTTCACAAGTAAAACGAAAGAAGGAAAAAACATGAAAAAAACACTCGCGCTTATCTGCGCACTGGTACTGGTTGTTCTCAGCCTTGCCGCCTGCGGCAACTCGGTGGAGGGCACCTGGAAGCTCGACAGCACCAACCTTGCCGACAAAATGGGACAAATGCCCGAGGGAGCTGATGTAAAAGTTGACACCGACGGCAAAATGGAGCTGAAATCCGACAAGACCTTTACACTCGAATTCACCGGCACTGTCAGCCTGAGCATGGCGGGCATTGATCCCATCAAGCAGGAAATGAAGATGAACGGAAACGGCACCTATGAGGTAGACGGCGACACCGTGAAATTCACCATGAAGCACATGAGCCAGACCGCCAACGGAAAAACCACCGAAAGCGACGATGTCTCCACCTCGGACGCTACCATCAAGGACGGCAAGCTGACCTTTGAGTCGGACGGCATGACGATGGTATTTAAAAAGTAATTGACACCGCACAAACACAGACACCCCGGCAGACAATCTGCCGGGGTGATTTTTGCCGAATATAATACTTTTTGTTGACATTCCGCTTTTGTTGCGATATAATAAGCCCATCCTATTTTATTCAAGGAGAAATTGATATGAAAAAACTTACAGCCATCATTTGCGCGCTTACACTGGCTGCTTTCAGCCTTTGCGCGTGCGGCAACAACGAAGAGAAGAAGGATGAATCCTCGGCGGCAGCTTCTCAGACCGAGCAAAGCTCTGCAGCAGCTTCCCAAACCGAGCAAAGCTCAAACAACGAAACACCGCAGAACGACAGCGTTGTCGGCACTTGGAAGTTGGACGCGTCAAAGGTACGTGAGCTGATGACGCAACAGATTCCCTCTATGCCCGAAGGCGCTACTGTTAACATGAACGCAGACGGCACGCTGGATATGAAAGCGGACAACACCTTTGTTTTAACCTTTAACGTTTCTGCACAAGCAAGCGTTGCCGATGTTTCACAGGCAGCGATGGATCAGAATATGCAGATGCAGGGCGAAGGTACATACACGCAAAACGGAAGCAACCTTTCATTGACGCTTACTCACGGAACCTTAACGGCAAACGGTCAGACCTCTGAAACCACCCAAAGCTCTACCACCAACGCTACCTTCAACGGAAACGAAATCGTCTTCGAAAACAACGGTGTGCAAATGGTATTTACAAGATAATCATTTAACCAAACAGCAAAACACCCGGCGTCGACGCCGGGTGTTTTTATTTTGAAAAACAGATTTATACGTTTGCAAGGGTTTCCCTGATCGCCTGTGCAACAACTTCCAGACCTTTTTGCAGCAACTCGTCCTCGATGACAAGCGGCGGCATGATTTTGAACACCGCGCCGTTTCTGCCGGCACATTCGCAGATGACGTTGTTGTCAAAGCACTTTTCGATGACAACCTCGCTGAGCGCGGGATTGATTTTGCCGAAGTCAAT
>JBGUNW010000206.1:0-4320 GCA_045117555.1 Eubacteriales bacterium | reverse complement strand
CGGCGGACATACGACCATCTTCCTTAACGGAGATATTCACGAACGATGTTTCCCGACGGCGACCATCTGGGCGGTCGGCGCTTCGTCGGGTTGGAAGCAGAAGCACCCGGTCGCACGGAATAGCAACACGTTTTCCATCGAATTATGTTGTTATAACGATAATCACGTTTCGGCGTCGTCTGATCCGACATGGTATTTCACACAGGCGACGCAAGAAGCAGCGGTACAGTACGTCCGAAAGAAATTCGCGGACTTCGGCTGGAAGCTGGACAAGGCGACCATCGACGAGCGGCTTTTGCGGCACTTCGATATTACGACAAAACCCTGTCCGAATCCGTACGTTATTTCCGAAGGATACGTCGGCACGAAAGGAACGAACTGGACGTGGGCGCAGTTTAAAGAGGCTGTCCGCACAGGGGTCTGCCCGAATCCGTACGTTCCGCCGATCCCGAAGGAAAAGATTTATCGCATTCGGAAATCATGGAAAGACGCGGCTTCGCAATTTAATGCGTACTATAATCTTGACATAGCGAAGGCGAACTGCCCGGTCGGCTTCACCGTTTACGACTGGGACGGTGTAGCCGTTTACCGGAACACCGGGCGCACGCTGCCGTACATGGTGCGCGTTCTTATTCCCGACCTTAATATAAGGAAGGGAGCAGGAACAAATTACGCAAAGACGGGCAAACAGACGGGCAAAGGCGTCTTTACTATAATAGAAGAATCGGTCGGCACAGGCGCTGCGCTGTGGGGTCGGTTAAAGTCCGGCGCAGGGTGGATCGCGTTAGAAGACGAATGGGTTGAAAAGTTATGAACAACGTATAGGCGCGATGCAGGGCGCGAAGGTGTACTGGTTGACTATACGTTTACGTTCCGATCGTGACGGGCGTGCCGAATGTAAGGCAGTAGAATATCACGAATTAGGGTTGGAGAAATCCAACCCTTTATTTTTTTGCAAAAAAAACTTTAAAAAAATTAAAAAAGGGTATTGACAGCCATTTTATACAGGTGTATACTTGCATCAGAAACAGGGAAAACAAAGCAAACACAAGGAAGGGGTAAATAAAATGGCAAACAACAAATTCACGGAAACGCTTAAAGCTGCAAGGCGGGTACGCTTCATGCACATCTACGAAGCAGGTACGGAAAAGCCAATCGAATCTATCTTCACGAAGAACCCGGTCGCCGACTTCTTCAAGAAGTACGAAGGTGCGAAGATCGTGGAACTTGGGATTTACAAGTACGACGTAAAGGGTAACAAGCAGGTCGCCGTTTACATCGCCTAAGAAGAAAATACAACACACACAATACAGACGCTGACCTATCGGCTACGGGGGAAAGGAAGGGAATTATGTGTAAGGTAAAGAAGAACGTGGTTAAGGTCATGAAGAAGCACGACAACAAGGTTATCGGCGTCGGCGTTGAACTTACAAGGATGACGGCACTTTCCGGGACGATCGTATACGGCGTGGTCGTTCGCAATTTGAACACCGGACGGCGGTACAGGCTGTACACATACGACAGGATCATCCGGGCGTGGAGAAAGTACAAAGCGGCGGTCGCGTGACCGCATAGCAACGAAGGCAAGGCGGCGGTCGAAAGACCGCTGCCGGATTATAGAAAGGGGGAAGCGAATGACTGAAGCGCGGAAACGCGCGAACGCGAAGTATGACGCGGCGCACACGGTGCAGTTTAAAATGAAGCTGAACACGACGACCGATGCCGACATACTTCACCGTTTGGGCGAAGTGGATAACAAGCAGGGATATGTAAAAGGACTTATCCGCGACGATATATGGAAGTCACAGGAAAGTCACAAAGTCACATAATAGTCACAAAGGGCGTGCGCATATTGCATATTAAGTGCATATTGCGCACGCTTCGTGCGCTTTCCGCACACGCAGAAAAGCGCTAAAAAATAAAGGAAAAGCCGGAATGCAGCGTATTTGCTGAACATTCCGGCTTTATTCATTTTCACGGAGAGAGCGGGATTCGAACCCGAAGTCTGTCCGCTGAAAGCCGCTAAAATAGGGCGTTTGCGTTATTCATGTCACGGAAAAAGTCACACATTTCCGAAAAGGTCGGAAAAATAGCCGTTCGCGATCCCGTCAAATTCTTTTTTACGGTCGGACATTTCCCGGCGGTAAACCCTTTTTAAAACCGAATCTGTGCTATGCCCGGACGTTCCTATCGTGTACTGGTCGGGGATTCCCATCGCGTGCCGGGCGCTTATCGAATAGGCGCGCAGATCGTGGAACCGGAACGTGTGTAGTCCGCAGCGGCGCACCAGCGTTTCGAAACGCTTCGTCAGACCTTGCGGCGTCAGGTCGACTATCTTTCCGTTCGTCGGCGTAAGGCACGCTATCACGTTCGGCGGCAGAGGCACGGAGCGCACGCTGGACGGCGTTTTCGGCTGCTTTACGGTATATCCGCCGCCCGGAAGCGGCGCAACGCTTCTGCGGACGTATACGGCGTTTCCCTGTATATCCTGATCCGTAAGGGCGCATATTTCGCCGCGCCGGAGCGTTCCGAATGCGGCAAGAAGAATAGCCTTTTTTAATTCGCCGTCAGAGGCACGGAGAAGCGCCAGAACGTCGCCGTCGGTCGGGGTATAGTATTCGACCGCCTTCGGCTGCGGAAGCGAAACGGCGTACCGTACGGTTGGATTCTCCATGTTGAGCGCGGCTATCAGAAGCGCACGCGCGTTCGCGCACGTCTTCGGCGTATGCGTCTGGGCATATTCCGCCATCCATTTCTGAAGGTCGTACGGCGTCAGGCTGTCCGCCGGAATGCTGCCGATCCGGGTGTAGGCGTTTTTCGCCAGCGGCATATAACCGCGCAGCGTATTCGGTGAAAGCATCTTTTCCTTCGCCCGGATATACTTCCATACGCATTCCGATACGGTAAGCGAACTTGTACGCCGCTCGGCATACTGGAGTGCGAGCCGTTCGCATTTGCTTTTCCCTTCGCGGCTTGGGTCGGATACGGTGATCCGCTTCTGTTTCCTTTTGCCGTCGACCGTTCCGACGTCAACGACGCACGTCCAGCCGCCGGACTTCGTTTTCCTTGCTATGGGCATCTTAATCACCTTCCTTTACAAGAGCCGCCAGCGCCCGGACGTAAGCGCGGAAGCGTTCATCGGACACGGACTTCCGAAGCTGATACACTTCGATCATCAGCGGATCGTTCGCCATTTCCTCCGCCGATGTAGTCGGTGCAGCTGCGCCCGGCGTCATTTCCGCGTCAAGACCCATGAGCCAGACGGGGTTAACGCCTAATTTGTCGGCTATGAGCGCGAGGCGGTCGCGCTTCGGAGTGGAATACCCGGAACGATATTGCGATATGGTCGCTTCGGAAATCCCGGTCGCGCGTGCGAGGTCGACCGCTTTCATATCGGCGTACGCAAGCGCCTTTTCGAAACGTGTTCTAAAATCTTCCGTCAGTTTCATGCGATCACCTTCTTTCTAATCAAATTTTATCAAATGAAAATATGACTTTCAACGTATTAACAAAAAAGTTTCAAAAAATTTAAAAATTCTGTTGACAGCGAACTTTCAAAATGTTAAAGTATGACCGTGGCACGAAACAAGGCAAAAACGGAAAGGGGGTGAACACATGAACAGAGGCAAGTTAAAGGGGCGGATCGTTGAGCTGTACGGATCGCAGCGCGCATTTTCCGATAAAATCGGACTTACGGAGCAGAGCATTACCGCAAAGCTGAACGGTCGGTCGCAGTTTTCACAGGCGGACATTGTGAAATGGTGTACGGCACTGGAAATTGAAAAGGATGAAGTCGCGGATTATTTTTTTACTGAAGGACTTTAACATTTCATAAGTAGGGGGAACACATGGAACTGAAAGAAAAGTCGGATCGCGTCGCTGCGGAAATCCGTGGGGCGCTCGGAATATCCGGCATGACGCGGAAAGCGCTTGCGTACAAATTGCGCTGGACGCGCGACAAGTTGAACAGGCGGCTGCGGAATCCGTCGATGATAACCATCAACGAACTGGAAGAAATCTGCAAGGCGCTTGGCATGACGGTCACGTTTGGGAAGGAGAACAAAAAATGGAATTTGTCGTAAGAGGACTTGAGGTCGGAAAGAAGGATTACAAGCGGCTTATGTATGCGATGGAACGCGCCGGAATGAGGTGGGCGTCCGGGCATAAGGCGACGGAGTTTACGCCGCGCGGGGCGAAGGTCGCCGACATTTATCTGCATGGCACGGAGATCACGTTTGACGAAGAGGACGAAGAGAACAAGGAAGACGCGGACGAGAAGACCGTGGACGAAGCGGTCGAAATGCTGCGCAACGCGAAGCC
>JBGUNW010000205.1:0-8178 GCA_045117555.1 Eubacteriales bacterium | reverse complement strand
CAAAACGTTACCAACGGGCTTTGCGTAAACGAGAAAATCATTTCCCGCGCGGTACGGGATTATCTCCCCTTCATTGCCACCGAGAATTTGATGATGGAAGGCGTCCGCCGCGGCGGCGACCGCCAGCAACTCCATGAGATCGTTCGCACCTGCTCAATGAACGCTACGGCAAAAATGAAAAACGGCGAACCGTTCGACCTGCTTGCCGAGCTTTCGGAGCATTCCGAGTTCGGCATGACGAAAGCCGAAATGGAAACCCTGCTCGAACCCTCAAACTATATTGGCCGCTGCGCCGAGCAGGTAGACCGGTTTCTTGCCGAGCTTGCCCCCGTTCTCTCCGGCGTTTCCGGTGGCGCGCCCGAGCTTTCCGTTTAAAAATTTCATCCCCCGAAGGAGCCCCTTTTATGGAAAAGATTTTGGTTTTGGATTTCGGCGGTCAATACGACCAGCTCATTGCCCGGCGCGTACGCGAACAGCACGTTTTTGCCGAGGTCCTTCCCTATAACAAAATTGCGGTTGATGAAATTGCGGCGCAATACCGCGGCGTGATTTTTACCGGTGGGCCGAACAGCGTGTACGATCCCGCCTCGCCGCATTACGACCCGAAAAACCTTACCCTTGGCATACCCGTTCTGGGCATTTGCTACGGCGACCAGTTAATGGCGTATATGGCGGGCGGTGAGATCCGCGGCGCCGAAAATTCCAGCGAGTTCGGAAAAATCGAAGTTTCGGTCAACACTTCGTCGCCTCTTTTTGCGGGCCTTCCCGAAAAGAGCGTTTGCTGGATGAGCCACAACGATTTCGTTGTCGGACTTCCGAAAGGGTTTACCACCATTGCCACCACCGAGAAATGCCCCTGCGCCGCCATGAGCGACGAGAGCCGCCGTCTTTTCGGCGTGCAGTTCCACCCCGAAGTTACGCACACCGAATACGGCAAACAGATACTTGCCAACTTCCTGTTCCGCGTTTGCGGCTGCAAAGGCGACTGGAATATGGAAGATTTTGTGGCGCAGTCGATTGAAAAATACCGCCGCGAACTTGCCGGCAAGCGTGTGCTTTGCGCGCTTTCGGGCGGCGTGGATTCCTCGGTTGCCGCGGTTCTGATCCACAAGGCGATCGGCGATAACCTGACCTGCGTTTTCGTGGATCACGGTCTGCTCCGCAAGAACGAGGGCGATATGGTGGAAGAAATCTTCCGCCGCCGCTTTAACATGAAGCTCATCCGCGTGAACGCCGAGGAGCGTTTCCTTTCCAAACTTTCCCAAACCTCGGAGCCGGAAGCCAAGCGCAAGATCATTGGCGAAGAGTTCATTCGCGTATTTGAGGACGTCAGCCGCGAGCTTGGCAAAATGGATATTCTGGTGCAGGGAACGATTTATCCCGACGTGATTGAAAGCGGAAAAGGCGACGCCTCCACCATTAAAAGCCACCACAACGTTGGGGGTTTGCCCGATGTGATCGACTTTGAGCGCATTGTGGAACCCTTGCGCGACCTGTTCAAGGATGAAGTCCGCGCAACCGGGCTTGCGCTGGGCATTCCGAAGGAGCTTGTCTACCGTCAGCCCTTCCCCGGCCCGGGACTTGCCATTCGCATCATCGGCAAAATCACAAAGGAAAAAGCCGATACGCTGCGCGAGGTGGACGCGATTTTCCGCGAGGAGCTTGCAAACGCGGGTTTGGAGCAGTTGCCGGCGCAGTATTTTGCCGTTCTGACCGACACCCGCAGTGTTGGCGTAATGGGTGACGCACGCACCTATGGCTGGACGGTTGCCCTGCGCGCCGTGACCACCGACGACTTTATGACCGCCGACTGGGCGCGCATTCCCTACCCCGTGCTGGAAAAGGCGAGCAGCCGCATTACCAACGAGGTACGCAACATCTCCCGCGTAACTTACGATATTACTTCCAAGCCCCCGGCAACGGTGGAATGGGAATAAAATACTTCGATATACATAAAAAGGAGAACATCACTATGGCAAACAACGTTCGTCCTGCCACTATGGAGCGCATTACCACCCCCGCGCTCGCCAACAAATTCATTGAAGAGCAACTTACCGCCCTGCGCGCGCAGATTGGCTCCAAAAAGGTTCTGCTCGCTCTTTCCGGCGGGGTAGATTCCTCCGTCGTTGCCGCCCTTTTAATCAAGGCAGTCGGCAATCAGCTCACCTGCGTGCACGTCAATCACGGGCTTCTTCGCAAAGGCGAACCCGAACAGGTCATTCGCGTGTTCCGCGAGGAGATGAAGGCAAACCTCGTTTACGTGGACGCCGTGGATCGCTTTTTGGATAAACTTGCCGGCGTTGCCGAGCCCGAAAAGAAACGCAAGGTGATTGGCGCCGAGTTTATTCGCGTGTTTGAAGAGGAAGCGCGCAAGCTGGAAGGCATTGAATTTTTGGCGCAGGGCACCATTTACCCCGACATTCTGGAAAGCGGCCCCGTCAAGGCGCACCACAACGTTGGAGGACTGCCCGACGACCTCAAATTTGAGCTGGTGGAACCGCTCAAATTCCTGTTTAAGGATGAAGTCCGCGTAGTCGGCGAGGCGCTGGGGCTTCCCCACAATATGGTCTATCGTCAGCCGTTCCCCGGCCCCGGTTTGGGCGTTCGTTGTCTTGGCGCGATCACGCGCGACCGCTTGGAAGCCGTGCGCGAATCGGACGCCATTCTGCGCGAGGAGTTTGCCAAAAACGGTTTGGAAGGCAAAGTTTGGCAATACTTTACGCTTATTCCCGATTTTAAGTCTACCGGCGTAAAAGAAAACGTCCGTGCCTACGAGTGGCCGGTCATCATTCGCGCCGTCAACACCAAGGACGCCATGACCGCAACGGTGGAAGATATTCCCTTTGCCCTCTTGCAGCACATCACCAACCGCATCACGCATGAGGTCAAAGGCGTGAACCGCGTTCTCTACGACCTGACCCCGAAGCCAACCGGCACGATTGAGTGGGAATAAGCGAAAGGCGCCGCCTTTCGCAGTTATGATCGCCGGGGGGGCGATTGACAAACAAAAAAAGAACGCGGTGTGCAAAATTGCACACCGCGTTCTTTTTTATTTCCCGATTACTTTTTTCTGCCAGGTTTTCTTTTTGCAGTTAGGGCATTTCATTTTTCGTGTGCGCCCCATGTGCGGCGCGAAAAACACGTTTTTGTAGGCGGGTACGTAGCGGTAATGGCATTCCGGGCATTCGTAGTATCCGGCAACCTGCTCAATACGAATAAGATAGAACGCTAGAACCAGATACAAAACCAAAGCACTGCAAATTAAAACAGCCCGCACCCATTCCGGCAGTTTCAAAAAAGCAACCGCGAAAATCAACGCAAAGAAGAGAATGGTGGAACCATAACCAAGCACAATTTCCAGCCGCAAAAGTAGCCGGTCGCGCTCCTCTTTGAGCTTTGTCATCTCCAAAAGATGTTCTTCCAGTTTTTGCTCGTTTTCTTTCATATCCACAACCTCCCCGTTGAACAAATCGTTTACGGTAATTCCCAACGTTTCGCAAAGATCGTGCATCAGCCCCGCGTCGGGCAGGCACCGCCCGGTTTCCCATTTGGAAATGGCGCGGTCGGTAATGCCCAACTTTTCGGCAAGCTCGTTTTGCGTAATTCCCTTTTCCTTCCGCTTTTCGGCAATGAATTTGCCGATTTTGACTTGATCCATCATATCGTCTCCCCTCCTTTACGGCTTTATTGTATCACATTTTTTGATTTTTGTCCACGAACCGGCAGTTGAGTTTGGAATATTTTTCAGAAAGCGCTTGACAAGACCGGGCAAATCGGATATAATAAGAACTGTTCCGGAGAAATGCAGATGTAGCTCAATGGCAGAGCGTCCGCTTCCCAAGCCGAAAACGCGGGTTCGATTCCCGTCATCTGCTCCAATATAATCACGGAAACCGTGATAGAAAGATGGGCAATGCCCGTCGCAAAAAGCCTGATAAATGCAGGCTTTTTTCGGCGTTCATTGCTCTTTTTTATTTTCATTTTTTTGTGTCCCCGAAAAATGAAACGGCGAAAAAGTAGAAAAAAAGTAGAAAACAGTAGAAAAACAGTAGCAAAAGATAAGTGCACGCCAAACACAAAAAAATTTAACGAAAGGATTTTCAAAAAACAAGAATGACACCAGAACCATCAAGGCAAAACACGGCGTGCAAAACAATCAAGGAGTATCAAACAATCGAAAGGGGCATTGAAAAAAGGCTCCAAAATGGTACTTTTCGGGTATGCTTTTATTTTGGGACAGATAAAAGCGGAAAACCGAGGAGAAGGTACAAAAATTATCCAACACTACGGGAAGCGAGGAAAGCGCTCATGGAATTCAAGGCAGGCGGGGCAGTTCCGCAAAAAAAGGCAAAAATGTTGTTTATCGAATGCGTCAAGGAGTATATCGAACAAGCGCAGATAGAGCGGACAACGGCTATGGGCTATTCAATTATTGCAAACAGGATTGCAAAAACACCATTGGCAGATATTCAGTTGGGGAAAATACGGCGAACCGATATTGGGGAATACGTGCGAAAATTGCAAACCGAAACGCAGTTATCAAACGCGACAATTAACAAGGATTTGTTTCTCATCGGGGTTACATTGTCCTATGCGGAGCAGATGGATTATATCAAAGCAAACCCAGCACATTCCTTTCCAAAACTGAAAGAGGGCAAACGACATTACGACATTTTGGAAAAGAATTTTTTGCGGGAATTCACAACGAAGTTATTAGAAACAAAAAAACGCCGGCTGATTGTCGCGGTGTATTTGGCTTTATTCCAAGGATTACGGCGCGGCGAGATTCTCGGGTTAAAATGGGAGAACGTTTCATTGCAAAAAAATATGCTTTACATACGGAACACAATCACCCAAGTTGGTGGTGTAAAAGTTCAAAAGCCCCCCAAGACCGAAGAAAGCATACGGGATTTAATCATTCACCCTGAAACAAGACGGATTTTAGAGGAATTCCCAATAGAGGAACGCAAAGGGTACGTTATCAATCAAAATGGAAAATCCACATACCCAACAAGTATTTCCACTATGTTCCGAAAGTTTGCAGATAGGGCGGGGTTTGAAAAAGTCCGATTTCACGATCTGAGACATTCCTATTGCACATTGGCTTTACAAGCAGGGGCAAAAATAATTTCCGTATCGGGAGCGGCGGGACATTCGAGCGTAGCGACAACCCTAAAATTTTACACGCACGCAAAGAGTATTGACGGCTCGGAGGAAGTAAACCAAGTTTTTGGTATAAATTAACAAAAAGCAAGGTTTGTTTTTGGCAATTTCCGAAAAGAGCAGTGTTTCGGACAGATTTTTCAAAAAGTGGCGTAGAACCGCTCGGGGAGCGGATTTTCACGAAAACGCCAAAAGTGCATTTTACCTAAAAGGTACATACCCTGCGCAACAATTCGATTCGGAGAGAGTGGCTCCCAGAGCCGATTTGACGGGGACAGCGCACGGGGCAAAAAGACAGACAAAACAAAAGAGAGGTTTTTCAAGTGATACATACGGTAGAGTTATATATCCAAATAACGGGGACAGAATACCGCCTTTTAATGGAAAACAAGACCAAAGAGGCGGTAACAAATCCAACAACGGGAAAAACACAATTCCACATTCGGGGCTTTTCCGATTACGGCATAAATGACATTATTCCCAAGGTTTACGGAACGGAAAGCGGTGCAAAGGTGTTTGGCTGTTCCATTATAGTCAATTTGGAAAGACTGTCACACCCAAGAATGAAAACCGTCAAAACATTCAAGACGGAACGGGATTTCAAGCGGGTAAAAAGCGCGTTTTATTGCCTTATGGGGATTATTCTACCTTTACGGCGCAACATTGACGAGTGGAGCGTGCAAAGGATAGACTACAATATCGACCTGAAAATGGAGCAAAAACGGGTAGAGCAGTATATCGTCCTGCTACAAAGAGGGGCGAAAAATTACAGTTGGAAAGTCCACGGAAAGGACAAGACAACACACCCGAGGGGAAGCGTGCTATACGACAACGGACGATATAGCGTTAGCATATACGACAAGCATTTGGAGCAATCGACCACAAGCACGAACCCCGAAAGACTGCGGGAAAGCGAGGGGGTTTTGCGGATTGAGATACAAGTCAAAAAGCCGATTGCAATCAAAAGCAGATTTGAAAAGCAAGTAGAGGGAAAGCCCCTGTCTCTATTTGCAAGATACGAAAAGGCAGAACCGCTCATCAAGCGGACAATTTGGAACATTTGCGGGGAAGCGGATTATTGCACCTTTGCAAAAGCCGTTGAAACAATCGAGGAGAGCAAACAAAGACAGCAAACCCAAAAGGACATGATCGAATTTTTGAGAAGCGCGAACGCAAATAGGAGCGTATGGAAAGCGCGTGCCAAATACAAGGGCAAAACGCGCATAGAGCGCATATTGGAGCGGTTGAAGTGGCTGAATATTAACCCCACAACCATTCCCCGAGAGTTCGGCGTGGAGCGGTTGGAAAACCTGTATCATCAAATCGGCGTGCAATTTGCAGAAGAGAAAACAACATAAAAGAGCAAATTGCAAAGAAAAAACCGAAAAAATGTAAAAAAAGACACAAAAAGCCG
The DNA here is from genome assembly GCA_045117555.1 of Eubacteriales bacterium. Classification (GTDB taxonomy): domain Bacteria; phylum Bacillota; class Clostridia; order Oscillospirales; family CAG-272; genus UMGS1865. The sequence goes on along the minus strand of JBGUNW010000205.1, from coordinate 1,601 downwards.
TGCAGAACCGCTCCCAAAGCCGTTTTACCGAAACAGGGAGCGGAACGGCAAGAAACAGGATAGAACCGCTCGCAGAGCGGATTTATAAAAAATACCGAAAGAAAAACCGAAAGGGGAAAAAGAAAATGGAATTCAGAAACAGAATCACGGGCAGAAAAACAGGGGGAGGGCGTTTTGAGGTTGGAAAAATCCACAATTTGGCAATATCGGAAACGGGTATTGGATATGGCGCGTGGATTACCTTTGACTATTGCGGAAACGGGCTGATAAAAAAGCAAAGCGACCGTTTGGAAATGTTCGTAGAATGCGCACGGCAAGATAGTTTTGTAACGATTATTGCCACGGATATAGCGGACGACGAGGAAATGCTCGTAGAATTGACAGCGGAAGAAAAAGAGCGCTTTTTTGCCTACGTGATAAACCAAGTTTGCGCGGGAGCGGTGAAGATGGACGGGAAGCCCCTGCCGTTTGTTTACGAGCGGTAAATTATATCAAAACTTCATAGAACATCATAAAACGCTCTACAATCGCCTTTCTTGATAAATGGCTATCATTCTGCTAAAATAAAGAAAATTGAATATAGAGCGTTTTGAGCGTTCTCCGTGGCATTTGCGAATATTTTAGGATAATTCGGCTTTTAGTTCCGATTTGTATTTGTAAAAAGAATTACGGGAAATTCCTGCGAGTTTTTGGCATTCGCTGTCATTCAAAGCCCCGCCGAATTCTTTGGAATGGGCGCGGATAATTTCCTTTGCGCGTATGCTCTTTTGTGTTGTCAGTTTTGCGCCTTTTACGAGTCCGATTTGTTTGCCGTTCAATTTGGCAGTAACAAGCCCCTCTCGTGTCCTTTGGTGCAAGTCCTCTACCTCTTTTTCGGATTGCAAAAATGCAAGTCGAATTTGCTCTTTGGCAAGTTCCAAAAGGAATTTATTAACACCTTCCAAAATATAGTCAACCGCCGTTCCAGTCATTGGGACGGCGTTTTTCATTGCCGTTTTGTATGTTTGGGTGTTGATTTGTGGCTCTTTGAGGAAAACGAGTTCAACCCCATTGGAAAATAACCGCTCGTATTCGGCAAACCCCTCGTCGGCGTTGCGGGACATACGAGAAACGCTATCAAATACGATCATATCCCCCGAGCGGAGATTCCTTTGGAGTTTGTCCCAAGAAGGGCGGGAAAGTTTTGTGCCTGTATATTCATCTTCCAAAATAATGGCGTTTGGATATTCGGCGCGAATGTTGCGAATTTGACGTTGGATATTCTGCTTTTGGGTTGATACTCTGCAATAACCGTAGATATTCATTTTTTTACCTCTCTTTTTTTGTTGCAAATCTAACGACCGTTTGTTTTGGTACTGGAATTGTAACACATTTTTTGCGGTTTGTCAAGAGGTTTTGGTACATTTTTTCTTGACGGTTGTTTTGGTATTGCTGGAAAGCCCCACAAAAGGGGGTATTTTCCATTTTACGGAATTTTCATTTTCAAAAGTCGGCGGTAGTCGTTCCGTTTCAATCTCCGAAAATCCAAAAAAATAAACCGAAAAAATTTTCAAAAAGGGTATTGCAAAATACAAAAAAGTGTGTTATAATCAAGCGAAAAA
>JBGUNW010000204.1:0-2105 GCA_045117555.1 Eubacteriales bacterium | reverse complement strand
GCGCCAACGTAAGACTCGCAACTGCATGGCCGAAAAATCATTGAATACGATGCCGCATATTTTTGTCTCGCCGGTTTTTGGTAAGCTGGAATATGAAAAAATTGTAGAATGGATGCTTTCTGAAAAGGTTATGGTCCAGAATAACGCCCGTTTTCAGGTGCAACTGCATAAGGTCATTTGGGATCCCGACATGCGCGGGGTGTGATTGTTGTTATATTTTCCGAAAAAGGAAGGTTGCCCATGTCTATTGGAATTCCAGAAATTATCTTGATCGTGGTCGTGGTCCTTTTGCTGTTTGGGGCAAAGCGGATTCCCGAATTGGCCCGTTCTCTCGGCAAAGCGCAGAATGAGTATAAGAAAGCGAAGGACGCCCTGAAGGAAGAAGCCGAAGACTTGCAGAAGACCGTGGAAAAGGCGGCCGAGGCTGACTCCAAATCTAAAGAATAGCATGGAGAATGCTCACGAACAGGAATCGCTTGTCACGCACCTGGAAGCGCTTCGCAGGGTGCTGATCCGTTCTTTCGTGGCGCTTGCTATCGGCATTGTTCCGTTTTTTCTAGTTTCGCCTTTCGTTCTGGATTGGTTTTGCGAACAAATTCAGTTGCAGGGGGCTGCGACTCTCCATTATTTTTCGCCGATGGAAGTTTTTCTGTTGCAGGTGAAAATTGCGGCCTTGCTGGATTGCGTGCTTTTTTCGCCCTATATTGCCTGGAATGTCTGGCAGTTTGTTTTGCCCGCCCTCTACGAAAAGGAACGGCGTTTTATTCGATCAATAGTCGGTCTCACGAGCTTGCTGTTTATTGCGGGTGTTGTTTTTTGCCTTTTCGTCTGCTTTCCGCTGATTGTACAGTTTGGAATGAGCTTCGCAAGTGATTCGTTGCAGCCTGTTTTTGGTGTGTCGAATGTGATAAGCTTGGCGCTTTGGCTTTCGCTGGCGTTCGGCTGTATGTTCCAGTTTCCGTTGGTGACGTTTGCCCTTATTCGTGGGGGAGTTGTGGAGTACAAAACGGTGTGCAACAAGCGCCCTTATGTGGTTGTTGCAGTCCTTTTGCTTGCGGCGCTTCTTACACCGCCTGATATTATAAGCCAATTGTTGCTGGGGCTACCGACTTATCTTTTGTTTGAGGTGGGATTGTTTGCGGCGCGCTTCGCTAAATAATATTGAAAACGTTAATTGCTATTGTATCGGAATTCTATGAAAAATATTGTTGCGTTATTACTTGTTCTTTTGCTTGCGGTGGCTGCTTCGGCGGCGGTCAAGAAGAAACGATTTGATATGGGTGGGGCTTCGGATGCGCCGGTTGCTGCGGAAGTGGCTCCTGCTGAACCTGAAAAACCTGCGGAAGAATCGCGGGCGATTCTTACAGTTATTGCGGAGGAACAGAAGGTTCTTCGCGAAAAGTTGACGACTGCGATTTCGGCGATGAAAAGGGGGGACTGGGATGCCATCTGGAAGTTCCTCGCGATCTGCCTTGTGTACGGTATGCTGCATGCGCTTGGCCCTGGACATGGAAAGTCAATTGTGGTCGGCTATTTTATTGCGCGTCGTGGTCGCTGGCGGCAGGGCGTTGCTCTTGGCGCGGGCATTACCGTGACGCACACGATGAGTGCGGTTCTCTTGTTGCTGATTCTGTATGCGATTTTCAAGGCGACCGTATTTACGGCGTTCGAGACGGGACGTATCGGAATCGAACGCGCGAGTTATGCGCTGGTTATGCTCACGGGTGTTTTGCTCGTGGTGCTTGCGATTCGTGATGTATTTAAGTCGCACAAGGGCTGCGGATGTTCCGCTCGGATGGAGTCTGCGGAGGGGGCTGTTGCGGAGTCTAAATTGCCGCCGATTGCCCGCTGGCGCGAAATCCTGGGAGTTGCCGCTGTTACAGGAATTGTGCCTTGTCCGGCTGTCGCGCTGATTGTGCTTTTCTGCCTGCTGAATTCGATGGTGGCGCTTTCGCTCCTGGGGGCGCTTGTCATTTGCATCGGCATGACGATTACGAATGTGGCTTTCGGTATTGCCGCTGTCGCTTTCCGCAAGGGAATTGATAAGGGGAGTGCCCACACCCGTATCGCTACAAAAATATACACCGTCGCGACTCTCGCAGGCG
>JBGUNW010000203.1:0-1514 GCA_045117555.1 Eubacteriales bacterium | reverse complement strand
AAACGGTGGCCGCGTCAAAGTTGTAGCCGCCTAAGAATTCAAGGTCGATCGTTTTGGCGTGTTCATCGTCACTATTTGCCGGGTCATTATCACCGGTAACGGTCTGAGCGTATCCCAAGCTGGCATTCAAAAAGGCTTTGCCATCGTTGATGATGTTATATCCAACGTTCAACCCCCAAGAGTTAGTATAATCACGACCAGCAGGCCCAGTTACCGCTGTGTTGCTTTTCATCTTTCTTTTTGACCAATCTCTACCGATTGTCAAGCCGACCTGAACGTCATCGGTAACACCGTATTTGACTTCTTCGGAAAGGGTTATTTCAGAATCGATACGTTTCACATCAAAGGCCTTGGCCCGAATTAACGAATGTTCATATTCCAATTCGGTCGTGGAAACGAACTTGCCCTGAGCCGGCGTATAGAACGGATGAACAACGGCGTAATCGGCCGCGTAAGCGGATGTGGAAGCTAAAACAGCGGCGGTCGCCAACAAAAATTTTTTCATAATTTTCTCCTTAAAAGGTTGAATTTTAAGCTCAATCTATCGATTGAATAAAATAAACCATATAGCAATAGGACTATATGTTCAAGTAAACAAATGTTTCAATTTGTTACATATTTTTTTTACTTATCGTTAATCTTTCCGGCGTTGGGAACAGCGCAAAAAAAAACGGAGCCGCGCGACTCCGTTTTTAAATCATTGTCTTTATAAGACGTGTCCCAGAAAATACGGGATCTGAACACGCCACGCCGGCCAATCGTGCGGCACGTCATAGCCCCAGTAATCGACCCACGCGTTAATGCCCTTATGCCGCAGAATCTTGTCCAGAATCCGCGTATCGTGCAGACATTCGTGTTCCCAAGCACCCTGACCGACGGAAATGATGATGTCGGAACGGTTATACAAATCAAGCGTTCCGCGGTCTTTCAATCCGGGCAGGTATTCCATCGGGGAATTGAAGTAGATCCCCGGTTCGTCGCAATCGCCGAAGAAAGAACGGATGCTGTACAAACCGCTCTGGGCGATGACCGCGTCGAAAATGTCCGGACGGCGGAAAAAGAAATTCGCCGCGTGCAAAGCGCCCATCGAACATCCGGTCGTCATCATTCCGCCGGCGCGATAGTTGCTGCCCATAGCGTTCATATCCAACGCCCAGGGAACGACTTCTTCGCAAACATAGTGGAAATACTGTTCGAAACGCCACAAACGGTCGCCCGGCCATCCGGCGCAGACAAACGTTTCCCAATCCAAACCGTCAACGCAGAAAAACTGGGCGCGTCCTTCTTCAATGAAACCGGAAACGGCATCGATCATACCGAAATCTTCGTATTCATAGAAACGGCCGCATTGGGACGGGAAAACCAGAATCGGCTTTCCCGCGTGCCCGTAGACCTTCAGCTTCATATCGCGCCCCAGAGACGGGCTGTATTCCTTATAGTATTCGATCTTCATCAGTATTTTTCCTGAACAAACTTGATGATTTCATCGGTCTTTTCCTGCGTTTCCGCGCGCA
>JBGUNW010000202.1:0-1710 GCA_045117555.1 Eubacteriales bacterium | reverse complement strand
GAATGGTTTGTCTTTGTCATTCGCATAACCTCCGTTTTTTCGTCCCCGCTCCGCGGCAGCGCAGAGTGGGAGACAGTATGATTTATTATTTTAACATAAAAGAGTTATAAAAATCAATTGAAAATATATATAAATTAAAATATTTAGTATTTATTAACAAAAAGGAGAAACGAACGCCGAAAGTCCGACAGTCCGTCCCCCAAATATGAATATTCGTTCAAAAAATCAAGTCAAGGCGACCGATTTTTGAAAAAAATCAAAAATCGGCCGCCTTGACTGCCGTTAAAAATTGAAAATGAACAGTGGACGGTATACAGTTGTTTTGTCAGGCTTCTTTGATCCCTGTAGCAAAGTGTATGTCAGTCTCTCCTGAATATTTCCGTTCCGTTGTTGACGTCTTGTATGATGGGGTCAGAATAGTCTTTGCCGTCGCAAAAATACAGAATATCGTAATCCCACGCCGCGGGTAACGGATAGTTTTCATTGAATATTCGGTTTTCATGCGGAGTGCCGAGGGCGTCACTCCCTACGGCGGGGTCGCCCTGCGCCGCGGGTAACGGCAAATCGCCGCCGGTCGCCCCTTGCCCGATCACGCCCGTATTCCGAATATGTTTATCGGTGTGGGGTTGACCGGCGGTAGGGAATGACGCCTCGGCATTCCGTTTGCGTTCCGAGCCTCGCCCTTTACGGGCGGGTGAGGAATGCAAGTTCTCCGGCGGGACCGCCCTGCGCCGCAGGCGACGGGGAACGTCATCCGTTTACCGTTGACCGTCGACCGTTGACCGTTGACCGTCGACCGTCGACCGTCGACCGTCGACCGTTTCCCGCCGTCATACGATCCGCGTATCGGCGCCCAGCATGACCGCCCTTGCGTCCGGATAATGTCCGACGAGGCTCGTCTTCGCCACGGCGACCGACGCGGGGGCCGTTTCGAGCACAAGCTCTTCGATCGAGGGAGAAAGCTTTTTCTCTTCCATATTCGTAAACGTCCCCAGCAGGATCCCGTTGATCCGGTCCAAAACGCCGAGCTGTTTCAATTGCTCCAGCGCGGTGACCATCTGATTGACGCCGCCGCCGAGGGATTCCAGCAGCAGGATCCCGCCGTCGAGCTCCGGCCAGTACGGCGTTCCCGCCAGCTTTAAAAAGCAGCGGATATTGCCGCCGTATATTTTTCCGCGCATCTCTTTCCCGCGCAGGAACCGGGGCCGCAGATCGGCGGGGGAGAGGGCGCCCGTGAGGATCTTTTCCTTGAAAAACACGCGCTGCGCCTCGGCGTCGTCGTAGAGGAGATTGCGGATCTGATAATTCACCGCCGGTCTGCCGGTCTTCGCGACCACGGCGTTGAGCACCGTCGAAAGGTCGCTGAAGCCGAACAGCAGCGCGCGGGAGGCACGGACCGCGTCGAAATCGATATAGGGCAGCGTCGTGTTGGCGAGGTCGCCGCCGGATACGTCGAAAATAAAATCTACGTCCGGGTCGCGGAAATACCGGTTCAGCGCCTCCGCCTTTTCCCGCGGCGCGGGCGGGCAGTCCCGCAGAAGAAGCGGGCTGATCTCAAGCGAAACGCCCATGGCTTCCAGAATGCCCGGCAGACGGCGGATATCCTCCTTTTCCCGCGCGGGCAGCGGGTCCGAGCAGCCGACGAGGGCGGCTTTTTTGGCTATATCCATAAAAAAATCCCCTTTCTGCTTTGATTATAGGTTCACCCCC
>JBGUNW010000201.1:0-4601 GCA_045117555.1 Eubacteriales bacterium | reverse complement strand
AAAACGTTTTCCCCTCCCCCAAGCCCCCGCCCTTTTCAAAAACTCCGAAAAATTTTTCGAGGTTTTTGAAAGTGATTTTATTTTCTGCTCCGGGGTTTACAAAGTGAAAGGAATATGATATAATAATCAAAGAATTTGGTAATGTTTTGCCTATTATAATCAGGAAAGAAAAAGGAAGTTTTAAACAATGAGCGCGTTTGATTCGATCATGCAGTTTTTCAAGGGAACCATGCAAACGCCCGGCAACTACGGCTGGTTCCATTTGCTTTCGCTTGCCGTTATCATCGGCCTTACCGTTTTTCTGTGCGTCAAATTCCGCAACTGTTCGGATGTTGTTTTCCGTCGCATCCTGCTCATCGGCTGGGTTTTGATCATTGTGTTGGAAGTTTATAAGCAAATCACCTATGTTGGCTTTCAGGGCGATCCGGGAAACTACCGCTGGGAATATGCCTGGTATGCGTTCCCGTTCCAGTTTTGCTCCACGCCGCACTATATTCTCCCGTTCATCATTTTCTGCAAGCCGGGCAAGTTCCGCAACGCCTGCATGGCGTTTATGACCACGTTCGGCCTGTTTGCCGGCGTTGCCGTTTGCCTTTACCCCAACGACGTGTTCGTTTCGCAAATCGGCATCAACATTCAAACCATGGTGCATCACGGCGCGCAGGTGGTGTTTGGCGTTTTCATTGCTGTTTACAACCGCCACCGGTTCAACGTTCAATGGTATCTCACGTCGCTGCCTGTCTTTGGGGCAATGGTTGCGGTTGCCATGCTGCTCAACGGCATTGTTCCACTTTGGATCGGCGATCAGACCTTCAATATGTTTTTCGTCAGTTGGCGGTTTCCAAGCACCCTGCCCGTTTTGAATATGCTGTATCAGGACGTGGCCAACCCCAACGTGCCCTACCCGCTGTTCCTGCTCCTTTATTTGTTTGGTTTTGCACTTGCCGCGTTCGTCATCTTTGCCATTGTGTTCGGCTTTATCAAATTGTCGGAAAAAATAACTGCAAAAAAACAGCCGGCATAAAAAAACGAGGGGTTCGCCCCTCGTTTTTACTTTTTCACTCTTTACTTTTCACTTTTTTCCCGCCTGCCCTTGTAAAACCCGCAAAAATATGATAGAATGGGAATGGAAAAATTCCCCGAAAAAGGAGAACCCCTTTTCATGAAGATCGGATTCGTTTCGCTCGGCTGTCCCAAAAACCAACTGGATACCGAGGTCATGCTGCACGAGGTCGTTTCAGCGGGCTATGAAGTCACGCCCGACGAAACCGAGGCCGACGTTGTTATCATCAACACCTGCGCCTTTATCGAAAGCGCGAAAAAAGAGGCCATTGACAACATTTTGGACGTGGCATGGCTCAAAAAGCACCGCTCGCTGCAAGCCATTATCGTAACCGGGTGTTTGGCCGAGCGCTACGGGCAGGAAATTTTTACCGAGCTTCCCGAAGTGGACGCCGTGCTGGGCGTTGGAAGCATTCACAAGATCGTGGAAGCGATCCAAGCCGTAACTGCCAAAAAGAAGCGGGGCGAACAGGCCAAAAAGTTTTACGCCCACGACGACCGCAATGCCGTGGCACTGGGGGGCGACCGTGTGCTGACCACGCCGGACTATGCCGCTTACTTAAAAATTGCCGAAGGGTGCGATAACCGCTGCACCTACTGCGCCATTCCCAACATTCGCGGGCATTTCCGCTCCCGCCCCATGGAGGAGCTGGTGGCCGAGGCGCAGGATATGGAACGTTTGGGCGTGAAAGAGCTGACGCTCATTGCGCAGGACACCACCCGCTACGGGCAGGATCTTTACGGCCGGTACGCGCTTGCCGAGCTGATTCAAAAAATCACCGCGGCAACCACCATTCCGTGGCTCCGCATTCTGTATTGTTACCCCGATAAGATCACCGACGAGCTGGTGGCCGAGCTGAAAAACAACCCCCGGCTGGTCAAGTATATCGATCTGCCGCTCCAACACATCAGCAACCCGGTCCTGCGCCGCATGAACCGCCGCGGCGACAGTGCCATGATCCGCGAGGTGCTTGCAAAACTGCGCCGCGAGGTGCCCGGCATCGTCATTCGCACCACCTTTATCGTCGGCTTCCCCGGCGAGACCGAGGCCGATTTTGAGCAGCTTTGCGCCTTTGTAAAGGAGCAGAAATTCGACCACGCCGGTGCCTTTGCCTACTCGCGCGAGGAGGATACCCCCGCCTACGATTTTCCCGATCAGATCGACGAGCAGGTCAAGCAGGACCGGCTGGACATTCTGATGCGCGAGCAGGCCGAGATCAACGAAAAGCTCAACCAAAGCAAAATCGGAAGCACCCTTCGCGTGCTGTGCGAGGATTACGACCCCGCTGCCGAAATTTACTACGGGCGCAGCGAGGCCGACGCGCCGGAGATCGACGGCAAGGTGTACTTCCGCTCCAAAGAAAAAATCGCGCCCGGGACTTTCGTTTCGGTCAAGGTGACCGAGGCGCTGGACTACGATCTTTCGGGCAACGTGATCTCGATTGAATAAACGAAAGGGGAACCGTTATGAAACTCAATCTTCCCAACAAACTCACCGTTCTGCGCCTGCTTTTGGTGCCGGTCATTCTGGCGTTCACCATTCTGCCCTATTCCATTTGGGCAAACCTTGCCGCTTTCGCGGTGTTTGGCATTGCCTCGCTGACCGATCTTTTGGACGGCAAAATTGCCCGCAAGTACAATCTGATCACCGATTTCGGCAAATTTTTGGACCCGCTTGCCGATAAATTCATGGTCATTGCAGCCGTGTTTGGTCTGGTTTGCCGCGGCTTTACCCAGCGGGACGAATGGCTTTTCTGGGTGTTTATGGTCATGCTCATCGTCACCATTTTCCGCGAGCTTGCCGTGGCTTCCATTCGCCTGGTGGCTTCCACAACCGGCGGCGTGGTGGTTCCCGCCAATATGCTGGGCAAAATCAAAACGGTTTCGCAAATGGCCTGCATTCTGTTCGGCCTTGTCGAGCCGGTCGTGCATGATCTGATCGGTCGGGCCGTTCCGGATTTCTATTTCAAGGGGTTCTATTTTGTCACCTATATCACCGCGGCTGTGGCGATTGTGTTCACCGTCATTTCGGGAATTGTGTACCTCAAAGCTTACTGGAAGTATCTTGACCCGCAAAAATAACGGAAAATTTCCGTTTTTTTCAAAAAATGCAAAAAAAGAATGAAAAACCCCTTGCAAAAAGGGCAAAAATCGTGTAAAATAAAAAGAGAAAAAATCGACTTTAATTTTCATTTCCGGAGGTATTTATGGTAGTAGCAGGCGATTTTAAAAACGGAATTACCTTTGATGACGGCCAGGGCAACGTTTTGCAGGTCATCGAGTTTCAACACGTCAAACCCGGCAAAGGCGCGGCTTTCGTTCGCACCAAACTGAAAAACGTGATTTCGGGCGCCGTAATTGAAAAAACGTTCAGCCCCACCGATAAATTCGAGAACGCATATATCGAGCGCAAGGATATGCAGTATTCCTACGACGACGGCGACCTGTACCATTTTATGGACACCGAAACCTGGGAAGAAACTTTGATCGCTCACGATAAGGTTGGCGATAATTTCCGCTTTGTCAAAGAGGAAATGATGTGCAAGATCATCTCCTACAAGGGCAACGTGTTCGGTGTGGAGCCCCCCACGTTCGTGGAGCTTGCCGTTACGCATACCGATCCCGGTTTCGCCGGCAACACCGCAACCAACACCCTCAAACCCGCAACGCTGGAAACCGGCGCCGAGATCCGCGTTCCGCTCTTCATTAACGAAGGCGACGTACTGAAAATCGATACCAGAACGGGAGAATATCTCTCTCGCGCATAACAACCGCACAACGGGGGAGCAACGCTTCCCCGTTTGGCTTACAAAACGAGAAAGGATGAAACATTATGAAACTCACCGAAAAAGCTTCCTATATCAAAGGGCTCGTGGAGGGCATGGAGCTGGATACCAACACCAAAGAGGGCAAGGTGATTGCCGCCCTTCTGGATTTGACCGACGAGCTCGCCCAGGCGGTTGCCGACATTCAAGAGGATATTGAAGAGATTGACAGCGATTTGCAAGAACTGCAAGATTATGCCGAAGAACTGGACGACGATCTTGCCGACGTGGAGAACTTCCTCTCCGGCGACGAGGACGACGAAGACGACGAAGACGACGAAGATTTCGACGAGGATGACGACGATTGCGACGGCGATTGCGAAAATTGCAGCGGGTGCGACGATACCGATTACTACGAGATCGTTTGCCCTTCCTGCGGCGAAACCGTCTGCTTTGACGAATCGCTCGACCCCGAAAATTTGACCTGCCCCGCCTGCGGCGAAAAATTCGGTTGCATCGTGGACGAGTCCGATTTCAAAAAAATCAGCGAAGAAGAGAAATAAGAGAGAAGGGGAAGACCTTGGGGGAGGGGAAAACTTTTTGCAAAAAGTTCTCCCCTCCCCGTAAGTTTCGTAGGGATTTTTTGGGTAAAGCGAAAGTTCTTTTGAGCACCGGCGTGGCGTGAACCCACGCCTGTGCTCCTTTTGTTTGTTGTTTAATCGAAGTTGGGGGGCTCCACAGCTCCGACAAAGTTGTAGATGATCTCTATAGTAT
>JBGUNW010000200.1:0-1647 GCA_045117555.1 Eubacteriales bacterium | reverse complement strand
GTGGGGAGCTGCCGAACGCGGACGAGTCAACGCCGCACCTTGTCACGGGCGTACACCCCATCAAGGAGTAGCGCGCATTGTCCGATTAATGGGACAGTGCACAAAAAAGAAAAAGCCCGCGCCTGCCGTCACGCAAGCGCGGGTGTGCATTATTGCCGCTGTCAAATAACCTAGTTTCATCATATCATTTCAGCGGCAGAAAGTCAAGCTTTTGTGCGGCTTTTGTGCCGCTTTTCGGGCTTGTATTGGGTATTAAGTTTTCGACCGTCCGAGGGCTAAGAAATGAAATCAAGGGAAAAAACGGTACAGGCAGGGGCACAATTAGAAGTTGAGCTCTACCCCATCACCTCACACGGGCACCGTTGGGAGCCAAGGCGCAGGGCAAGCAGCGCAGCGCAAAAAAAGCTGAACGAGAAGAACGCCGCCAAAAGGCTGGAACGGCTTGTCAATGCCAATTTTCAGCGCGGGGATATCATCGTTACGCTCCAATATCGCGCCGAGCTGCGCCGCAATCTTGACTATGCCGCTGTTGTACGCGATACACAAAACTATCTCCGCCGCGTCAAGCGGTGGCGCAAATCAAACGGCTTGCCCGAGGTTAAGTATATCTATGCCGTAGAGCTTGCCGGTCAGGATAATTGGCACGTACATTTGATTATGTCGAAAATGCCGTGGGAGGTTGCCGAAAGCCTGTGGCACTTTGCCGATTTCGTCAACTGTAAAGCGTTGCAGCCTACAGCCCAAGAGGGCGGCGCGGCGTTCGCCAACTATATTGCGGGAAAAAAGCCCGGCAAGGACGTGCCGCCAAAGCGTTGGCGGCGATGGTGCAGCTCTCAAAACCTCGCGCAGCCGGTCGAGAAAATCAAGGACGGCACCCACACGCGGCGAGGGCTTGCCCGTCTTGCGCGCGAACGCATAGACGACCGCTTCTATTGGGAACACAGGTACAAGGGATATCGCTTTGTTTCTGCCCGTGCGGTATATAACGAGGTTTCCGGGTGGTGGTCGCTTTACGTGCGCATGTACGAAATTGCACCGCCTGCCGCTGTCAACAACCACAAGAGCATAGCAAAACGCACAGCAACCCCGGCGCGTTGCTAAGCGCCTTGCCTTGCTGTGTCCAAAAAGGTGGTTATCATGAAGCAGCAGCTTACAGCGGTGTGTCCGCACTTTATCCGCGCATTTCGCAGCGCAATACATTGCCAACCATTGACGAATAACAGCGGCGAAACCGTCAGCACATTTGCGTCTATAACAGACAGGAACGCTTATATTGACGACTTCTGCGCCTGCGGGTGCTGGCGGGGGTGTATTATTGCGCAGGAATACACGAGAAGGAGAACCCCCGACAGCGGCAACGCTGCGCCCAACAACGCGGAGAAGGGACAAACTGTGCTATAATATACGCATATGGGGCGGCATAGATGGGCGGAAACGGCGTGCATTGGGCGGAAATCAAAGCGGAATATGTCAACACCACCGTCAGCCTGCGCGCGTTATCGGACAAATACGGCGTGCCCTTATCCACCATCAAGCGCATTTCTGCACAAGAGAAATGGAGCAGCGCGCGCCGCGCCTACGCCGCCGACAAAAGCAAGCGAGTTTCCGACAAGCTGCACGAAAAGGACGTAAAGCAAACCGTGCGCG
>JBGUNW010000199.1:0-6170 GCA_045117555.1 Eubacteriales bacterium | reverse complement strand
TAAAGAAGGAGCAAACGAACACGGTGCCGATAAAGGCGACCGGGATTTGCCAGGTGATCACGCGGCGGACGATGAGATAAATGCCGCCCGCGAGCAGTGCCGCGGCGCAGGTTTCACCGATCGCGCCGCCGGTGGTACCCAAAAAGAGGTCCAGGAGGGTGTAGGGGCTCTGTCCCGTTCCCAATGCCAGCGGGGTTGCGCCGGCAACGCTATCCACAATGGTGGGGAAGGCCGAAACTGTCATGGAGCCGAAAGCCACCAGCATGAATACGCGGGCGGTGATGGCGGGGTTGACCGGGTTGTTGCCCAGTCCGCCGAACAGGCCTTTCACAACAACCATTGCAAACAGTGCGCCAACCACGCATTGCCAGATCGGAATATTTGCGGGCAGGTTCATGCCAAGGAGCAGGCCGGTAACGATCGCGCTGAAATCGCCGATCGTTTGTTCTTTCTTTACAATCAGGTTGAACAGCGCCTCAAACGCCACGCAGGAGGCAACGGTCACGGCCAGAACCAACAGTGCGCGCCACCCGAAAATGACCACGCCGGCAATGGCGGCGGGGCAGAGGGCGATGACCACGTCCAGCATAATGCGGGAGGTGCTTCTGCCGCTGTGAATATGCGGAGAGGAGGCAAGAGTGAATTGCTTTTCCATTATTTTTTACCCTCCTTTGTCATTTCTTCTTTCAAAAAGACCTTTGCCAAACGGTTGGTTTGCACCAAGGGGCGGTTGGCCGGGCAGATGAAACTGCAACAGCCGCATTCCATGCAGGATGTCAGTTCCAGCTTTTTCAGCGCGTCGGCGTCCTTCTTTTGATAAGCGCGTGCAATTTCGGCGGGATTGATGCCGAAGGGGCAGGTGTTGGTGCAGGAGCCGCAGCGAATGCAGTTGGTCGTTTTCGGCGGCTTGATCTCTATTTCGGTCAATGCCAGAATGGCGTTGGTGTTTTTGAGGATGGGCGCCGAGAGATCGGGAACGGTAATGCCCATCATCGGGCCGCCGTAAACCACCTTTGCGGGATCGGCTGTAAAGCCGCCGCAAGCTTCAAACAGCTCCGCCATCGGCGTACCGATGGGAACGATCAAATTTTTGGGTTCTTTCACCGCGCCGCCGTCCACCGTCACGCATTTTTCCACCAGCGGCATTCCCGTTTTCAGGAATGCGCCAACGGCGGCAAGCGTGGTGCAGTTGATGACGATACAGCCCGCGTCGATCGGCAGTTTTCCGGCGGGGACGACACGGCCGGTGGTGTGATAGATCAGCACCTTCTCACCGCCCTGCGGGTAAACGGCGGGAAGAACCTTGACCGAAGCCGAGCAATCCGTGCCGACTTCGGCCATCAGCCCTTTCATTTTTTCAATGGCATTTTTCTTGTTGCTCTCAATGCCGATGATAATGTTTTTGACTCCCAGCCATTGTTTCATGGCTTCCAGCGCGACTTTCATATCGTCGTCTCGGTTCTCCATGGTCAGCGTGTCGCTGGTCACATAGGGTTCGCACTCGGCGCCGTTGATGATGAGGTAGTCGATTTTTGCGGGGTCGGCGTTCAGTTTGAAGTGCGTGGGGAAGCCCGCACCGCCCAAACCGACGATGCCGGAATTTTTGACCGCCTCAATAAAGGATTCGCGCGAGTCGATCACCGGGGGCGCGATGCTTTCGTCGGGCGTCATTTCGCCGTCGGCTTCAATCACAACGGCGGGAACGGTGCGGCCGTCGGAGAGGAGAAAATCGGTAATTTTTGTCACTTTGCCGGATACCGAGGAGTGAATGGGAGCCGAAACCGCTCCGCCCGCCTCGGCTATCAGGGTGCCGACTTTGACAGGGTCGCCGACTTTGACGACCGGTTTTGCCGGCGCGCCAATGTGCATAGACATGGGAATGGTTACGGTTTTAGGCGTTTCCAAACGCACGGCTGGCGCATTTGCGGTGTTTTTTCGATGGGGTACGTGGACCCCGTGAAGAGAAAAAGCCATAGGTCTTTGCTTCCTTTCTGTAATTTGATATACCGCGGGTTGATCGCGGCACAGGAACATACTCTTATAATTATACATTTCTTTTATATTTTTGTCAATGGATTTATAGGATTTTGCGAAAAATGAAAAGAAACGGCGAAAAAGCAAAAAATAAGGCGCAGGTTATTCCTGCGCCCGGTTTTCAATGTTCAGGGTTTTTCCGTTCAAAACGGCTTGTATCAGCCGTTCGTTTTCATAAATCAGTTTGAGGGAAAAGAAGGAAACGTTCTGCTCCAAAAGTTCCAAAAAGATTTTGTCTCCTTCCCACATGGGAAGCTTTGCAAACTCCCGTTTGTTCATCCATTGCAGATCGCCCTCGTCGCAAGCCCGCTCGGCCCCCGCCCAGCCGTCGGCGGTGAACAGGTGCATATATTCGGAGTATCCGGCCGAAACAAAGGTGACAATGCCGCGGTAGCGATAGGAAGTAACGGTCAGACCCGTTTCCTCCCAAACTTCGCGCTTCATGCAGTCTTCGGGGCTTTCGCCGTTTTCAAAGTGTCCGCCAACGCCCATCCATTTATCGTGGTTCAGGTCGTTTTCCTTTTTCGTGCGGTGCAGCAGCAAATATTCTTCGCCCCGCTCCAAATAGCAAAGCGTGGTGTTTTCCATATTCGGCATAGCGTTTCCTCCTTCCTTTATTCTTTCACAGCCCAAAAATTTAAATCCCATGCCGGAATACCGGCGTCCCGCCGCAAATAGAAACGGTTGTAGGCGGGAAAGGATTTTTTGATCAGGAGCGGCAGGGCAAAAAAATCGTCTACGCGGTGGTAAACCGATACCAGCAGCTTTGGAAACGAGGAAAGGATCGTTTTTTGCGAGCCTTCCAATGCCTCGCGTTCGGAGCCCTCCACGTCGTATTTGATGAAATCCACAGTCCCTTTTTCGGTCAGCGCGTCCAACGGCAATGCCCGCACCGGGCGAACTTTTACAGGTTGACTCTCCAAGGCCGCCGAACGATTGGAGAGCGCGCCGGCGTTGCGGTTGCCGCTGCCGTCAAACAACAGCTCGGCCGTATTATTCCACGCCGCGGCCTGTACGGGAAGCACACGGAAGCGCGTTTCCGCTTCGGCATAGGCGGCAAGTTTGCGATAGTTGCGCGGGTCGGGTTCCATGGCAATCGCTTTTTTCAGGTTCGGAGCAACACGGGCAAGCGCTTGAACGGTATCGCCGGTATAAGCGCCCAAATCAACATAGGTACGGATCGCTTCGGGGCGCAGAATGTTTTCTGCAATCTCTGCGGGATCGCTGACCGCCCGGAACAAATAATCAACGATCCCCGTCTGCTTATAGGCAAGCACAAGGTCGAAAATCCGTTTGGATTCCTCATCCGAAAGCAGTTCCCGAGCGGCGAGAATTTCGGCGCGGTGTTTGTTTGCAAACGCACGTGTAAACAGGCCTTTGCCGAACGCCGGAACGTCGGGCGCGAGGAGCGTTGCTTCGCTTGCAATGCGCTTTGCGTTTTCCAGCACTTCCGGGCGGGAAGAACCGAACGCCATTAACACCACCGGCGTTTCTGCGCCGCACCGCTCTATTGCTTCCGACCACGACGTAACGTGAAATCCGCGAAAATCCCGGTCGCGCACGAATCCGTCGCTGGCGAAAATCCCGGCGATCGGAATGTTTTGCGCCTCGCAAACGTCCAGAATCTTATCGGCGCCGTTGCCGGTACCCCAAAGCAAAATCGGGCGGCGTTCGGCGGCAAGACGCTCCCAAAGATCGGGCGTTTCAAATAAATTTTCCGTCATGGGCGCTCCTTTCCGAAAAAACGAATTGACAAATCAGAACGAACAAGGTATAATAAAGGTATTAAAGCAAAAAAGGAGAAGGAAAATGGACTGTATTTTTTGCAAAATCATTGAAGGAAGCGTTCCTTCGGCCAAGGTTTACGAAGACGAAAGCGTTTACGCCTTCCGCGATATCAACCCCATGGCGCCCGTTCACGTGCTGGTGGTGCCGAAAAAGCACATTCTGAGCATGGACGCGGTGAACGAGGAAAACAGCGAATACGTTGCCGCCATTTTTCGCGCCATTCCAAAAATTGCCGCCGCCGAAGGCCTGAAAAACGGCTACCGCGTCATTTCCAACTGCGGCGAAGACGCTTGCCAAACGGTCAAACATTTGCATTTTCACATTTTAGGCGGCAAAAAGTTGCCCGACCAAATGGCATAAACTCCATATAGAAGCAGGGACTGAAAAACAGTCCCTGTTTTTATTTCGTCAACGCTTTTGCCGCCGCAAGCAGGGCGGCTTTTTCATTTTGCAAACTGCCGTCGATCACGCGGTCAAGGAGCGTTTCCAAAACGTTGCCCACCCGTTTCCCGGCAGGAATGCCGAGGGCGATCAGGTCTTTTCCGCTCACCGCGAGCGTTGAAAGAGAGGTGCAGTCGCCGCGCGAAAGAATCGCTTGCAGCGTTTTCTTTGCTTCGCGCATATCCGCACCCTTGCATTCTGAAACGGCAAGCAGCCGTTTTACCGTTTCGGCGGGATAGTCCCGAAGCAGACGACGTAACCCGACCGTGCCGAAATCCGATATTCCGGCTTGCAGTCCGATCAGATCGACCGTTTCTTTCTGCGTTTCGTTGTCGTAGCGTAAACGGAGCAGGGCGGCTTTTGCTTGATCAGCCGAACAAAACAGCAACGAGAGCCGAAGCGGAAGATCAAGCGGAGCGACTGACAAAAATTCAAGCGTTTGCGGCTTGAAGGGAACGATCTCCGGCAAAAACCGGGCAAATACTTCGGGGTAGTCCCGCAGGATCGCCGTCGGCGTTTTTCCAAGGATCAGCTTGGAAAACTCCTCGCGAACGCGTTCTTTGGCAATGCCGTCCAACAAACAGGCGCAGTTCCGAACGGCGCGGGCGGTTTCTTTTTCCAAAGCAAAACCGAGCGCCGAGGCAAAGCGGACGGCGCGCAGAATACGTAAACCGTCCTCGTTGAAACGGGTTTCGGCGTTCCCCACGCAACGGATCAGCTTTTTTTTCAAATCTCCACGCCCGTCAAACAGGTCGATCAACCCTTTTTCGGGGTTGTACGCCATGGCGTTCACGGTAAAATCCCGGCGGGAGAGGTCTTCTTCCACCGTTTCGGAAAAGGTGACGGCGGTGGGGTGGCGGTTGTCGGCATAGGCGCCGTCCTTGCGGAAGGTGGTAATTTCGAGCGGCTCTTTTTGATAAAGAACCGTTACCGTGCCGTGCTTTGCGCCGGTTTCAATCACGCGGCAATCGGAGAAGACCACGGCAATTTCGGGGGGCGTTGCGCTCGTGGTCAAATCCCAGTCGTGTGGGGCGAAACCCAAAAGAGAATCGCGCACGCAACCGCCCACGGCATAACATTCAAAGCCGCGGGATTCCAGCCGGTCAATCGCAAAAGCGGCGCCCGGCGAAAGGGAAATCGGTTTCATACGCGCCCTCCTTTTATTGTAAAATCAAAACTTCAATTTCGTAGCGTCAGTACTTTTGAAAGCGGTTTCCGCGCGGCAAAGTAGAGGATCATGCCCAAAACGTAGGCGGCGATCAGCTCGCCCGCGCCAACCGTTAAAAAGCAGAACCACCATGCGTCGGGTACGCCATAGGCGTAAACCAACACGAACGGAACGATCAGGGCGTTTGCAAGTACCGTTGGAATGGGGACCAGCCAAATGGAAATTTTGCGCAACAGGTAGCCCAGCAAAGCGCCCAGAAAGGTTGCGAGCGTACCGAAAAGAATATCCTGCCAAATGCATCCGTTCATCAAATTGGAAAGAAAGCAGCCAATGGTCAGGCCGGGAATCGCGGCGGGAGTGAAAACGGAAAGAACGCAGAGCGCCTCGGAAATACGAACCTGGATCACGCCGCTATCAAGATTTGCCAGGTGGGAAAGGAAGGTCAAAACAACGTAGAGCGCGGCAATGACCCCTGCTTGTACGATGAACAAAATGCTCATCTTGGTTTTGGTTTTCATAAATTTTTCTCCTTAGTTTTGTTTTACGTGAGGATGGTTACGAACTCACGTTGCGGCTTTCGGAAGCCGACGAGGATAGTATAACATAATACTTGCCAAATTGCAAGGGAAAACGAATGATTTCTGCTTTTAGGGGATTTGACTCATCAAATCGGAGAAGAATCGAATTGAAAGTTCCGGCAAAACGGGGGGCGGGGGGGGCCCCCCCCCCCCCCCCCCCC
>JBGUNW010000198.1:0-12504 GCA_045117555.1 Eubacteriales bacterium | reverse complement strand
CATGCGCGGGTCGGCCTGACCGAGAACGCCGAGGACGGCGCCGTCACCGGCAAGAATTTTTGCCGCGCGACCGGGATGATAAGAGGGATTTTCGGTTTCCGCCGTAAATTCTGCCTCAATGCCCGCGCGCTCCAAAATGGCCTCGCAAACGCCTTTGACCGTGTAGAAATCGGCTTTGCCGTAAAGACCGAGCGTAAGGACTTTCTTTTCGTCCGGCAGTTCGTCGGCGCTTTCGTGCGGCAAATAAACGGTTGCAATTTCAAACAGGCGAATATTTTCGTTGTTAAAATTGTTGTTTCGCGCCAGAACTTCCATCATAGAGGGAAGCGCGGTTGTCCGCATCACGCTGGTATCCTCGCCGAGCGGGTTGGAAATTTTGACCGAGCGACGAAGCGGGCTGTTTTCCGGCAGACGGATTTTATCGTAGTATTTCGGGCTGATGAACGAGAAAGTGTGAATTTGCGAAAGGTCAAGCCCGGTCAACTGGCGTTCCAATTCAATTTCGTAGTTCATTTTATCGGAACGACCGCCCAGCGTGGTTTCGGCATTCATGCGCGAGGATTCGATTTTGTCGTAGCCCCAAATACGCACCACTTCCTCGGCAATGTCGTTCATACAGCCAAGGTCGGCGCGGAAAGAAGGTACGGTGATTTTTCCGTCCTTGACCTGACAGCCGAGCGAAGTCAGAGTGGCGACCATATGCTCGGTTGGAATTTTGGTGCCGAGAAATTGATTGTAACGCTCGGGCGTGAAGGGAAGAACGGTCAGCGGTTTCTTTTCGGGATATACGTCGATCATCCCGTCAACCACCTCGCCGGCGCCCAGCAGTTCTACCAGTTCGCAGGCGCGTTCCAGGCCGGGCAGGCAGTTTTCGGCGTCCAGTCCCTTTTCAAAGCGGGAGGAGGACTCGGTGCGCATTCCGTTTTTCTTCGCGGTTACGCGAACCGAGGCGCCGTTGAAGCAGGCGGATTCAAATACCACGGTTGCGGTGCTATCCTTGATTTCGGAGTTTGCGCCGCCCATAACGCCTGCAAGCGCGCAGGCCTTCTTTTCGTCGGCAATCACCAGCATGGAGCTATCCAGCGTGTGGTCAATATCGTCCAGCGAGCGGAATGCCTCGCCGTCTTTCGCGCGGCGAACGCGGATTTGCGAACCGTCCAGGCAGGCGTAATCAAAGGCGTGCATGGGCTGTCCGTATTCCAGCATGACATAGTTGGTAATATCCACAATGTTATTAATGGGGCGAACGCCGGCGGCGCGCAGTCGCATCCGCATCCAAAGCGGAGATGGCTGAATTTTTACGTTCTTCACAACGCGGGCGGCATAGCGGTAGCAAAGGTCGGGTGCGTCAATGGAAACGTTCAGATAATTGCCGATCTTGTCGCCGTCCTTTGCGCCGGCAACCTTGGGTGCGGCAACGGCGAAGGGGCGGCCGAAGGAAACGGCGGTTTCGCGGGCAAGACCAATGACCGAAAGACAATCCGGGCGGTTGGAGGTAATTTCAAATTCCACAACCGTATCGCGCAGCAAGAGAACGTCGCGAATGTCGTCGCCAAGGCGGTTGGCACAATCCTCATCCAAAATCAGAATGCCGTTTTCCTCTTTGCCGGGCATATCGTGGGCGGTCAGTTTCAGTTCGCCCATAGAGCAAAGCATACCGTCAGACTCCACACCGCGAAGTTTCCCGGCTTTGATCACTACATCGCCGGGCAGTTTGGCAACCGGCAGCGCGGCAGGCACGAGAGCACCGACAAACACGTTTTGCGCGCCGGTGACGATTTGAATATTATGGCCGCGCGCTCCCGCGTCCAAATGGCAGATCCAAAGATGATCCGAATCGGGGTGGCGCTCCATTGCGGTCACTTTTGCAACCACAACGTTTTCAATGTCGTCGCCCAAAACCTCAAATCCTTCAACTTTGGAGCCGGTCGCGGTCAGGCGGTCGCAGTAGGTATGGTTATCAATGTCTTTTACGTCTACAAAATCTTGCAGCCAATTTCTGGAAAGATTCATTTTTCTACACTCCTTTCTTAAAATTGGTCCAGAAAACGTTGATCGTTTTCATAGAAAAGTCGAATGTCATCAATCCCGCGGGAAATCATGGTAATGCGTTCAATGCCAAGACCAAACGCGAAGCCGGAGTACTCCTCCGGGTCGATCCCGCAGTTGGAAAGCACGAACGGATGCACCATTCCGGCGCCCAGAATTTCGATCCATCCCTCGCCTTTGCAAAGGCGGCAACCCTTGCCGCCGCAAACAAAACAGGAGGCGTCAACCTCGGCGGAAGGCTCGGTGAACGGGAAATGGTGCGGGCGGAAACGAATACGCGTGTTTTCGCCGAACATTTTTTTCGCAAAGGTTTCCAAGGTGCCTTTCAGGTCGCCCATGGTAATACCTTTGTCCACCACCAAACCTTCCAGCTGATGGAAGAGCGGCGAATGGGTGGAATCCAGCGCGTCGGAACGGTAAACGCGGCCTGGGGAAATGATGCGAATGGGCGGTTTGCGGTGTTCCATGGTGCGCACCTGTACCGGCGAGGTTTGGGAA
The DNA here is from genome assembly GCA_045117555.1 of Eubacteriales bacterium. Taxonomy (GTDB): domain Bacteria; phylum Bacillota; class Clostridia; order Oscillospirales; family CAG-272; genus UMGS1865. Next base: position 9,957 of record JBGUNW010000198.1, on the reverse strand, counting down.
CGTAGCAGAATTTTATCAGTGATATAGAAGGTGTCCTGCGTGTCGCGCGCCGGGTGGTTTTCGGGAATATTCAGGGCCTGGAAATTGTAGTAGTCCAATTCTACTTCGGGACCTTCCACAACTTCAAATCCCATACCGATAAAAATGTTTTCCAGCTCGCGCTGCACGCTCGTCAGCGGGTGGATATGGCCGGCGGGAAGCGCGGTGCCGGGCATTGTAACGTCGATTTTCTCGGCTTTCAGTTTCAGTTCCATTGCTTTGGCCTGCGTTTCCTGCACCTTTTTTGCAATGGCGCTTTCAATTTTTTCCCGGACCTCGTTTGCCAACTGGCCGATTTTCGGGCGTTCCTCGGGCGAGAGCGCGCCCATTCCGCGCAAAACGGCGGTCAGTTCGCCTTTTTTGCCGAGATAGCGGATTTTGATTTGTTCCAGCGAAGCGTCGGTTGCTTCGTCAACGGCGCGCAGCGCTTCTTCGCTGATTTGTTTCAATTTTTCCTTCATTCGTATATCCTTTCTGCATTCATAAATTTTCAAAATAAAAAGTCCCGTCCCACAAACATTGGGGACGAGACGCAAAAAGCAAATCCCGCGGTACCACCCGCATTTTCGGCGCAAAGCCAACACTTTGGACGGCGGATAACGGTGCCATGCCGGAAAGAACTACGGGAAAGCCACGCTCATTCTTTCTGCTCCGAAGGGAAATGCGCTCCGCGGGAACTGCCGTGTTTCCAGCCATGGCACGGCTCTCTGAAAGTTCGTATATGCGGTTTGCTGCCTTCATCGTTGCAGTTCTGCTTTTATCATAACACTTTTCTTGCTTTTTTGCAAGAGAAAAATGCAAATTTTTTTCGGACGGCGTTTCGGCAAAGAAACGCCGTCCCGGAAGGAAATTATTTTGTCTTTTTCGGTTCTTCCTTCAAACCGTAGTTATCCCAATCGACCGATTTGGGGAAGTTATAAAAAACATAGGTATATTTCTGATAGTCTTTCAGTTTGGTTTTGGTAAACACGGAGGGAATATAGTAGTTTGCCGAAACCTTGGAGAGCTTTTTGCTCGTAAGCACCGCCTGTTTGTTGAAAACAACCGGGATAACGGGCAAATCCTGCATTAAAAGCTCTTCGGCGGCGTGGAGCAAGACGGCTTTTTGGCCTTCCCAATCGCCGGAGTTATCGGAAGGAATGATCTGATAGGCGGCGTAAACCTTGGTTGCGGACTTGTATGCGCGAATGTAATCGGCATAGGTCTCATATCCAAGTCCCAGGTAGGGGTTCTTATCGGGATTGGTAAAAATTTTTGGATCGGGGTCGGGGTCCAGCTGCGAGAAATAGGGAATCAGATAAACTGCTTCCATCAAATTGTTATATTCTTTGCTGTTGTAGCCGGTCACGTGCGAAACCTGGGTATACTCCCCGTCCTCACCGCGCTCGGATCCGCCTGCAAAACCTGTTGCGAATGGGGAGAGCATTGCGTAAGCCGAGGAAGCGTAGGCATTGTAATCCAGTACGGCAACCTCAAAATTGCCGCGTTGAATCGCCTCTTCCATAAGGTCGTCGCAAACGTTGGTCTTTTTGGTTTCTTTGCCGTCCTGATCAACGAAATCGTTGTTTTCAATAACGTACATTTTTTGAACGGTTACGAAGAATCCAAGCTCGTTCCAGGCGTCGGCAATCATTTCAGCCATACGGACGTGGACTTCGTCGTGGCTTGCAACCTTGATCGTAAACGAATATTTGGAAGCGCGGAAGCCGGGAATTTCAACCTTTTCCAGCTCGGCGTTTGCCTCGTCCAGTTTTGCATTTTTTGCAAGCAAATCGCCGCCGTTTTCGCGGAAGGAGCCGGAGGTTCCTTTTTCAAAGACTCCATAGCCGACCAGCGCCGTTGCGGCGCCGGCAAATATGATCTCATTGGCAATGGCTTCGCGGTCAATGGCAAGGGAAAGTGCGCGGCGGATGTGCGCGTCGGCAAACAGTTCGGTGCCGTTAATTTCCGCGTTCTCGTTCAAATAGCAAACGAAGGTGGAAATTGCGTACTTGACCGAAGCGTTTTTGGTAACGTAGCTATCCTTGCGCAAAGAAAGCGGAATGGTTCCGATATAAAAGAGCTTATCGTTCTGGTATTCCTGTAAAATCTCTTCGGCGGATTTGGTGCAATCCACCAGGAGCCGATAGGGGGTAACGTATTTATCCAGAGAATCGCGTTCGGTATCTCTGTAATAATAGGAGTTGCGTTCCAGCACGAACGTGCGGATGCGTTTGGCGGTCGATTTTCCGCTTTTCGGCGTTCCGTCCTCGTTCAGAATGCGGTTGCCATTGGAATCAAAGATATAATCGTCGTTGACGGTGAAGGAGAATTCGTTTTCGTCCAAATCGTCCTCGTATTCAATTGAAACCAGCTTGAACGGGCCGTTCGTTAAAAGATCGGAGTTGGTTTTTGCCCAGTCGGGATTGTTTTGGATCGAGTATTCATACAACGGGGCGGTGGCAACGTTTGTCAAATTCAGAAGGAAGGCGTTTTCGTCAATCGGGCCTTCAAACGTTAAGCGTATTTTCTGTTGCTCAATCGCTTCAATGTAAAGGTCGGTCGACATACCGCGGTTGTAGGCGCGCGCGTTTTTAATATCGAAAAGAAGCGAGGCGGCGGGAAAACGGTTGTTCGGTTCCAAAAGGCGCGTCCATGCAAACACGATGTCGTTCGCCGTAAGCGCGGTGCCGTCGCTCCAACAGGTGGACCGAATGGTAATATCCATGTGAACGCCTTCGTCGTCGGTATAGGTATTGTAGCCGCTTGCAAGCGCCGGTTTGATCTTCCCGTTGGAATCCAGGGTAAACAGCGGCTCGTAGATCAGGCCGAGAACGTTTACGCTATCGGTGTTGTGATAGGCGTTTGCAGGGTCAAAATCAAACGTTTCCGCATTCAGCGAAACGGGAATATAAGCGCCTTTATCGTTGCCGGAAAGACCGCCGCAACCGGCAAGAATGCCGATCAGCATGGCCAAGCAAAGAGAGAGGGCAAGAATTTTTTTCATCATAGTGGTTGTGCAACCTCCTTGTTTCCGAGAGAAAATACGAACGAACCTATAAACATATACATATATCATATCATATTTTTTTTGAAAATGCAATAGAAAAGAAAAGATTTTCGCGTATATTTTGTGAATTTTTATGGGAAAGTAGACGTAAAAAAGGAATTTAAAAAGGAGAAGCCGGCGTGGAAAACCGATTTTTACAAAGTGATCTTGCAAAAGAGTGCGTTCCGAAGGAAGCGGAATCTTTACAGGGCGTTCGCATGGAAAGTAGGACGAGCTGTGGCTTTACGATTGAAGCGGTCAAAATTCTTACGGATGAGGCCGCAGGAAAAATCGGAAAACCGATTGGCACCTACCTGACCGTAGATTGCGGAAGAATCGACTTTTTAGGCGAGGACGAACTCGAAACGCTTGCGCGCATTCTTTGCGGAGAACTGCGCGGATTTGCCGAAAAATGCTGCAAAAAGCGGGTTGATCCATCCTTTTCCGTCCTGCTTGTGGGGCTTGGAAATTCCTCCCTTACGGCCGACGCGATCGGTCCGTTCACATTGCGCCGCCTGAACGCAACGGCACATTTGCAAACGCAGGACCCCTCGCTCTATTCATCGCTTGGCTGTTCGTCGGTCAGTATGCTGGCGCCCGGCGTACTGGGGCAGAGCGGTATGGAGGCGGGGAAAATCGTTTGCGCGCTCGTTAAGGAGAGCAAACCCGACCTTGTAATTGCCGTAGACGCGCTGGCGGCACGCGATCTGGAACGGCTTGCAACCACCGTTCAATTATCGGATTCGGGGATCGTTCCCGGTTCGGGCGTTGGAAATCACCGTTGGGGACTGACCGAACAAACGCTCGGCGTTCCTGTGTTGGCGCTGGGGGTTCCAACGGTGGTGTCCACATCCACGCTCGTTTGGCACACGCTTGCAAAAGCGGGCGTTGAGGAGCCGGACGAGCGGCTGCAATCGGTTTTGCAAAGCGGGAACGACTTTTTCGTTTCGCTTAAAGAATGCGATCAGGTCACCGAACAGATCGCAAATCTCCTTTCCCGCGCCTTTTCGCTCGCTTTTTTGGGTGCTTTGGCGGAATAATGCCGAAATCACATAATGGCCCCGCTTTTTGCATAAACTGAAACAAAAAAACGGGGAGAAGATTTATGAAAAAAAAAGAACCCAAACGGGAACTGCCCGTTCCCTCGGAGCGGGTCAAACTCACAAAGCCGATGGGACGGCGGCTGTTTCGTTTTTTTGCTTTTCTGATTTGCGTTTCCATTCTGGTTGCGGCCTTTGCCGTGAGTGGAATATGGGCTTCGTTTTCGGCTCCCGTGCAAACGTTTCTGGACGGTATTTTCCGGCGCGAGCGCGTAACCGAAACGAAAAAGGATGCCGAAAAACAGCCGGTTGAGGCACAGCAACCCGATCAGAATGAAAACGGGAAAATTCCGGGAAACGCCGTTCCCGTGGTGGCAAAGGCGTTGTATGAACCTTCCAAGGCGATCCCCTCGGGATCGGAAACGGGAGAATCGTTCCGCTTTGCGGAATCACCGGTCGTTTTTCTCTACTGTTCCAATCCAAAGGAGGCCTATTTGCGGGAAGGGGAAACGATCCCGGAGGGGAAGATCGGCGAGGTCTCTTTCTCGGAGGACTCTTCCCAAACCGTTTGTGCCGTTGCTCAAAAGCTGACGCAGTATTTAAACGATAAAGGAATCACGGCCGTTTACGGAGAGCCGGAGATCGGCGACGGATATCTCGGTTCCTCGGCGCGCTCCGGAGAGTTGGTGCGCCGGGCTTTGCGGGAATATCCGCAAATTTCGCTCGTTATCGAGATCGGCAGAGATTCGATTCTGGACCTTGACGGGAATTACATCAAAACGGCGGTCGTAACCGAAAATGAGGTCGCGGCACAGGTGCTTGCAATCGTCGGGAGCGGGGAAAGCGGCGTCGCTTGCCCGGCATGGCGGGAGAACCTTGCGCTTGCAAAGGCGCTGGAAAGCGCCGCCGAAGCCGAAACAACGGGGATTTTCCGCGGAATTCGCGTCAGCTCCACTCCGCAAAATCAACAGTATGCGCCTTTCTCCCTTTCGCTATTGATCGGCAGCGGGGCAAATACCGTGGCCGAGGCCGAACGTACGGTTACCGACGTTGGAAACGCGATTTTAACTTTGTTTCCATAAAAAATCAATCTTCTTCCAAAAAAAGAAAAAAGTTGCAAAAAACTATTTACAAAATAAAAAATATGTGGTATAATCCTATCAGAATCGGAAAACGGAGGATCGTGTATGGAAACCTATATTGATCGGATCAAATGGATGAAGAACGAGCGTAAAATGACCAACGAGCGCCTTTCGGAACGTTCGGGAATCCCGCTTGGCACTTTGAGCAAGCTCATGGCCGGAATGAACGAATCCCCCAAACTTTCCAATATCGTTGCCATTTGCAACGCGCTGGATTGCTCGGTTGATTTTATCGTTACCGGCAACCCGGAAAACACCAATAACTACACGCTTTTGCCGGATGAGATTCGCCTGATCGAGCAATACCGCAATTTGGATCGCTGGGGGAAAAAATTGACCGAGGCGGTGATCGCCCACGAGGGAGCGCGCACGGCGACAAAGGAGAATAAAGAGGAGCTTTCCGTAAAACCGGCACAGGAAAAGGAAAAAATCCTGTTTCCCAAGGAGCCGGCCGGACGGTATGCCGGCGCACAGGCAAAAACCGGGAAACGGACGCTTTTGCTTTACGATTTACCCGTTTCCGCCGGCAGCGGCGTTTATTTGGACGATCATAAAGCCGAGCGCGTCAGCATTCCAAACAACCCAAAAACGCTGGAAGCCGATTACGCGCTGCGCATCAGCGGCAACAGCATGGAGCCCAAGTATCACAACGGCGACGTTTTGCTGGTGCAGAACGCCGAATCGGTTGAGGTGGGCGAGGCCGGAATTTTCCTTTTGGACGGCAACGGCTTTTTCAAAATCTTCGGCGGCGACCGGCTGATCTCGCTCAATCCCGATTACGGCCCCATTCTGCTCAAAGATTTTGCCGACGTGCAATGCCGCGGGCGGGTCATCGGACGGTTGCGCAGAAAATAATCAAAATAAAGTCCCCAAAGGCATTCCAAAACCGCGGAATGCCTTTTTTGTTGCTTTAAAACGGAAAAAGGTGTCAAAAAAAGGCGCTCGGCATAGAATGTTAGCGAGGAGAGTATTCTCCTTCCGAATTCTGATCTATCAAAAAAGGAGATTTACGGTTATGGGGGAAAACAGATTCCCGAATTTGCCTCGGGAAACGGTTTGTATCGAAACCAATCGTGTCCTGGATTCCTGCCGCGATCGGGATTGCTTTGAGAATGTTCGCGTTTATCTTTCCGATTTCGGAAACGAGATTCTGGAACACGCCGGAGCGGTTCGCGCCAAAAACGCGGAAATTCTTTGGACCAACCTGACCATTGATCCGATCGCCTTCAACCGCGGGTTTTATGCGGTGAATATCCGCTTTTATATCCGCGTGGACTGCGAGGCCTGCGTTGGCCGCGGTCCGGGGCACGGCGGCGTTCAACCGCAGGAGTTTGAAGGGCTTGCCGTTTTGGAAAAGCGCGTGATTCTTTACGGCGGCGAGAACGGCACTATGACATTCCGCAGTTCAAGGCAAGACGGATTCTGCTCGATTGAACCGGGCGAGGGAAGCCGAAACCTGCCAACGGCGGTTGTGGAAGTGGTTGATCCCGTTTTGCTCGGCTCGCGCGTAATGGAAAAGCCGGAGCGTCCCTGCTGCTGCCCTTGCTGCCGCGACGGGGAAATTCCGGATCATTTGCTTGCGGGATTGCAGGCGCCGGTGATTTTTGACGACGAAAACGGCAGAGATCGTTTCTTAACGGTAACGCTGGGTATTTTCTCGGTCGTTCGCATCGTTCGTCCGGCACAATACCTGGTACAGGCGGCCGAATACGCCATTCCCGAAAAAGAATGCGTTTCCGCCGAGGAAGATAATCCTTGCCGGATCTTCCAAAGCATGCCGTTCCCGATGAGCGAATTTTCCTCGCAGGGGTTCCAACCGGAACCGCCCCGTCCCGACCGGCATTGCGGCTGCGGCAACTAACGGTTTCCGGTAGAATAAAAGCAGGTCAATCCGATTCTTGCTCGGATTGACCTGTGTTTTTTACGGTATTTTCGGTATTTTTTATGCACCTTGCTGATCGTTGGCTTCCGGCCGCGGCAGTTCCGCGCCGGGAAGATCGCGCAAAAGCGTGTATTTGCAGTCGCCCGTTTTGCGGATACATTCGGGTGTGATCTCCAATTTTGCAAGATCGCGGCGGGAGGGAACCTCGTACATCAATTTGGTCATAGCGCTTTCCAGAATGGCGCGCAGGCCGCGTGCGCCGGTGCCGCGCTCAATGGCAAGGTCGGCAACCGCCTGTAACGCTTCCTCGGAAAAGGTGAGTTCTACGCCGTCCATTTGGAAGAGTTTTTGATATTGCTTGATCAAGGAGTTTTTCGGTTCGGTCAGAATACGCACCAGCGCGTCCCGATCCAGATCGGAAAGGGGAACGATGACAGGAATCCGCCCCACCATTTCGGGAATCAGACCGAATTTCACGATATCGTGCGGGATCACGTCCTTAAAAATGCCGTTATCCTTCTTTTCGGTTTTGGTCAGAATTTCGCCGCCGAAACCAATGGTGGAGTTTCCTTTGCGCTTTTCAATAATACTTTCCAATCCGTCAAACGCGCCGCCGCAAATGAACAGAATGTTTTGCGTGTTCACCTGGATAAACTCCTGGTTGGGGTGTTTTCTGCCTCCTTGCGGGGGAACGTTTGCAATGGTGCCTTCCAGAATTTTCAAAAGCGCCTGCTGTACGCCTTCACCGGAAACGTCGCGCGTGATCGAACGGTTTTCACTTTTGCGCGCGATTTTGTCAATTTCATCAATATAAATAATGCCGCGTTCCGCGCGTTCCACGTCGTAGTCCGCCGCCTGGATCAAGCGCAAAAGAATGTTTTCAACGTCTTCTCCAACGTAACCGGCCTCGGTCAGCGTGGTGGCGTCGGCAATGGCAAAGGGGACCTTCATAGTGCGCGCAAGCGTTTGTGCAAGATAGGTTTTTCCAACGCCGGTGGGACCAATGAGAAGCACGTTGCTTTTTTGCAGTTCTACGTCGTCCTTCGGCGGTTCCGCTTTGGATCCTTTTGCGCGGCGGGGCTTATCATCTTTGGAGAGAATGCGCTTATAATGATTGTAAACGGCAACGGAAAGGGCAATTTTTGCCTCGTCCTGACCGACCACGTACTGATCAAGCGATGCCTTGATTTGTGCCGGGCGGGGAAGATCGTTCAGCGTAAAACGTTCCTCGCGGCGGTGTTCTTCCTCGTTTTCGTAAATGACGCGGTTGCAGGTTTCAATGCAGAAATCGCAAAGATACGCGCCCGTTGGAGAGGGGATCAGAAAATTGACCTGATGTTCGTTTCTTCCGCAAAAGGAACAATGCCGCAATCCTCTGCCGTTGTTATTCGTATTTGCCATAGTAGAACGGGTGTCTCCTTTTTTGGATTTCAAATTTATCGGTTGGTGAGAATTTTGTCGATCAAGCCGTATTCCAGCGCTTCCTGCGCCGTCATATAGTTATCCCGGTCGGTATCTTTTTCAATTACTTCCAGGGGCTTGCCGGTATTGGAGGCCAGAATTTCGTTCAACGTGCGTTTGACGCGCAGGATCTGCTCGGCTTGAATTTGAATGTCGGTTGCCTGACCTCTGGCGCCGCCCAATGGCTGGTGGATCATAATTTCACTGTGGGGGAGCGCAATGCGTTTGCCTTTTGCGCCGGAGGAAAGCAAAAACGCGCCCATGCTTGCCGCCATACCGATACAAATAGTGGAAACGTCGCATTTGATAAACTGCATGGTATCGTAAATTGCCATACCCGCGGAAACCGAACCGCCGGGAGAGTTGATATAGAAGGAAATGTCCTTATCGGGGTCCTGCGCTTCCAAAAAGAGCATTTGGGCAACCACCAGCGAGGCGGTTACGTCGTTTACTTCATCCGAAAGAAAGACGATGCGATCGTTGAGCAGACGGGAAAAAATATCATAGGAGCGTTCGCCGCGGTTGGTTTGCTCTACGACCATAGGGACGAGGGAATCGCGGAAATCGTTGTTATGTGATTGGAAAGTCATGGTAAAATCATCCTTTCGTTCTGATTTTGAAAAAACGGAGCCGAAAACAGAAAAGTTGTTTCCGGCCCCGGGTTTGCCGTTGCAATTACGCTTTGATGACTGCGCTTTCTTTTACAAGGTCCATTGCCTTTTTCACTTTCAGGTCTTCTGTAATGGAGTCCTCGGGAATCATATCGCGCACCTGATCGGCTTCCATTTTGTAAGCGTCGGCAATGCGCTGGATCTCTTCGTCGATATCCTTTTTGCCAACCTTTACTTTTTCCAGTTTTGCGATTTTTTCCAGGGCAAGGCGCAATTTGACCTGCTTTTCTGCCTGCGGGCGCAGTTGCTCGCGCAGGGAATCCATCGTCATGCCGGTATATTTGAAGTAGGTTTCCAGATCGAGGCCCTGCATGCGCATCCGGTTTTCGTAATCGCGCACGAAGTTATCGGTCTCTGCTTCAAACATGACTTCGGGAATGTCGGCTTTCAGTTTCTCGATCAGCGTGTCAAGAAATTGCTCCTCAAATTTCTTATCGGCATCTTCCTCGTGCCGCTTTTCAATTTTTGCCTTCATATCGGCGCGGTATTCAGGGAAAGTGTCAAATTCGGAAACGTCTTTTGCAAAATCGTCGTCCGCGGCGGGAAGCTCAATGTGGCGGATCTTGTGAATAACCGTTTTAAAGACTGCCGCTTTTCCGGCAAGTTCTTTTGCGTGATAATCTTCGGGGAAGGTAACGTTCACGTCAAACGCCTCTTCCAATTTGTGGCCGGCAACCTGTTCCTCAAAGCCGGG
>JBGUNW010000197.1:0-13322 GCA_045117555.1 Eubacteriales bacterium | reverse complement strand
GATAATTCAGATAATAAGACGGAAAAAATTAGGCTACTTCAGAAAAATGTATTGGATGATCAAAAAGTCAAAAGTCTTAAAACGCAGGATTGGGTCGATATTCTTGATGAGATTGTCGGCAATATTTACAGTTATATCAATACCGATACTTCCGAAGGGCAGGATATTCTGAATCTCTTTTTCATTGCTTTTAACAAATACACCGGAAAAGCCGATAAAAATCAGGCGTTCACGCCCGACCATATCACGAACTTTATGTGCCGTGTAACCGGTGTTGACAGGACGAAGCGCATTTTTGACGGAACGTGCGGTTCCGGCTCCTTCTTGGTGCAAGCTATGGTTCTTGAGCTGGCAGACTGTAACAATCAAAGAGTAACCGATGCTGAAAAAGATGCAATGCGTGAGACCGTCAGAAAAGAGCATATTTACGGCATAGAAATTGAAGAAAAAGCTTTCGGTCTTTCTACAACAAATATGCTGATTCACGGTGACGGAAATTCAAACGTTAAAAAAGCAAATCTGTTTGAGAGTGAAGCGTTTTTCAAAGAGGCAAACCCGGATATTATCCTGATGAATCCGCCCTATAACGCAAAGCCGATCACAATTCCTAAAGCATACAAAAAAGATTGGAAGAAAGACGCAAAAGAAGACCCGACAAAAGGGATGGTTTTCTTAAAGTTTATTTCCGATACTCTGAAAAAGATTAACAAGGCAAGAGAAGACGAAGGTAAGACACCGAAAAAGGTAAAAATCGCGATTCTTTTACCCGTCTCGGCGGCGATCGGGACGAGCAATTATATTTCGGATATGAAAAAGGCTTTGCTCGAAGACAACACGCTTGAAGCGGTTTTTACTCTCCCGAACGAGATATTCTATCCCGGCGCTTCCGCAAGTGCTTGTTGTATGGTGTTCACGCTTGGCAGACCGCATAAGAACGCAGACGGCACAGTCAATAAAACATTTTTCGGCTACTATAAAGAAGACGGTCACAAAAAGAAAAAGAACCTTGGTCGCATCGAGCAGTTTGACGAGAACAATAACAGCATTTGGAAACGGATAGAAGACGAATGGCTTGACCTTTACAGAAATAAGACCGTGAAAGACGGTATATCTGCAATGCAGGCAGTTTCGGGCGATGACGAATGGCTCTGTGAAGCGTATATGAAAACCGATTACAGCAAACTGTCAGAAGCTGATTTTCAGCAGACGCTGAACAATTATCTTGCGTATCTCGTAAAGGAGGGCAAGATATATGAATCTTGATTTGAGTAATTGGAAAAGATTTTCTCTTGGAAGATTATTTGATATTAAGAAGGGCAAGCGTCTTACGTCCGAAGATCAAGAAGAAGGAAATAATCTATATATTGGAGCTATTGACTCTAACAATGGTGTCGCAAACCATATTGGGCAAGCCCCAATACATAAAGGCAACACGATATCTTTAAGTTATAACGGCTCAGTCGGAGAGGCTTTTTATCAACCTGAACCGTATTGGGCGACAGATGACGTAAACGCATTATACTCAAAGTATGATGGCTTTAATGAACCCATAGGATTATTCATTGCAGCAACAATACAACAGGAAAAATACAGATTTTCATATGGTCGCAAATGGACTTTGGATAATATGAAAGCAACCGAAATATGCCTTCCTATTCAACACAATTCCGACGGAACCGTTTTTATTGACGAAAATCATAAGTTTTCCGAAGAGGGCTTCGTCCCCGACTGGCAGTTCATGGAAGACTATATCAAGTCTCTTCATCACAAACCGCTGACGACGAAGAATAGACTGGGGCAGGCACTGGAATTGAATGTAAGCAAGTGGAAGTATTTCTTGCTGAAAGACATTTGTGTTGTTTCCATGGGAAATAAAATGGATGCAATCGCAATGACATTGGATAATCCAGAATATAACTTTGTCGGCCGATCCGAGGACAACAATGGTGTAGCAATGAAAGTCGATGCGGTTTATGATGATAATAACACTTTAATAAAACCTTATCCGGCTGGTTGTATAACTGTTGCGCTTGGTGGTAGCCTTGGCTCTACATACCTTCAAAAAGAGCCGTTTTATACCTCGCAAAATGTATCTGTTTTACAATTCCCCGAAAATGTTTCGGATGGTGCGAAATTGTTTATATGTGCTCTGATACACAATGAAAGCCGCTATAAATATTTTCCGTTTGGCAGAGAGTTAAATACACATATAAGAAAAGACTTTGGCTTCACTTTGCCTGTTGATTCAGATGGCAATCCTGATTGGCAATTCATGGAAGACTATATCAAATCTCTGCCCTACGGCGACAGATTGGAGGGGTGAGAATGGCAAGAGCAAGAAAAGATTCTCACCCGATCACGATCCGCATGGAACAAGGGCTTTATGATAGGTTAGAGAAATATTGCAAACAATCGGGGCAGCCCAAAACGGTCGCACTTGAACGTGCATTGACGAACTTTATTGACCTGTACGACAAAAAAGAAGCCGAATATGCAAAACTCAAAAAAGCATAAAACAGGCGAAGTTTCCAACATTGTATAAAAATTTCAGCGGCAAGCCGGATCGGCCTGCCGCTTTGTTTTTGCATATAAAGTTTTTCAACCATCCATTTTCGCGTGAAGGTCGGCGAACTTTTTGGATTTGCTATCCAGCATACTGAACGATTCCTCGGTGGGAATATCGTTCACGCCGGATTGGATATAGTTGCGCAGAACGCCCGCGAGAATAAACGGGCGAATGAAGTTGGAATGAATGAACGACCACAGCGTGACGCCGATGATTGCCGCAACGAAAAGCATAAGATAGGTGGGATTACTGATCCATGCGGGAATTTCGGTTTCAAGCTGTACGCCGGCATTTACAATGGTTTGGCCAAGCTCGGCAAACGCGCCCGGGAAGAAGGTGAAAATGAGATAGGAAATTCCAAAGAACGCCCCGCCGATCACGACAAGGGAAAGCAGTCCGATGCCGAAAATGCGGCCAACGTTCCGAAGAAAGGTTTTTCCGTGTTTAAAGAAAAGCACCGCGCCTTCCAGCGTTGCTCGCGTTGCGCTTTGATCCTTGCGGTAGAACACCCAGCCAAGGCAGCAATCGCAAAGATAACCGACGATGACCTGAATGGCCGTGGAAATTGCCGAGCCGATTCCCTGCCCCGTATCGCCGCCAAGCGCGCGGCCAACCGAGTTGATGGCTCTGCCGATCTGGCTGAAAATACCCTTGATGACTCTGGTGACAACGTAGAACGCAGCAACCGTTAAAAACCGTTCCTTCACCGTTTTTTTGCCCTCTGCGTAAACATTTTCGGGCAGCTCCCCTTCGGTAATGCCGCGCGTCATCATTGCAATCTGCCCCGCCTTTAACGCGTAGGCAAGAAAATGCGTAAGAATCCCCGTCAAAATCAACCCGATCACCAAACCGACGATCAACCCGATAAGCCCGTCGTTCATGGTCGTGTTGGTAATCAGAAACCCGCCGACGCAGGCCGCCGCTACCAACAGAAGCATGAGGAAGTCAAACGCCATTTTCCGAATGGAAAAACACAGCGTTTTTTTGTAGAGCGTAAAGTTGTCCATAGTAACCTCTCCTTTTTTTATTTTTGAATTATAAAATTATAGTTGAATTACAAAACAAATCAAGCGCACGGATCCACGAAGCGGCGCAAAAAGCGAAGCAATCCTTCGGGGTATTCGTCCCTCTCGTTCAGACCGGTATCGCCCAGCTTAACCAACTTATTAGCGCCGTGGTAATCGCTTCCCGCCGTTATATACAAATCATACCGTTTCGCAAGCGCAAGCATTGCGCCGCGCAGTTTATCGGTAAAGCCGGAATAGTACGCTTCCACTCCCTGCAAGCCGAAATCGATCATCCGCCGCAGGCGCTCCTCCATATCGTCCCCCAAAATCAACTCGCTCCCGCTGCCGTAAAACGGATGCGCAAGCACCGGAATGCCGCCGCCCGAAAGGATGGCAGCGATCGCCTCCTCCGGCCGTACCGGCGTGATTTTGGGTACTCTAATCAAATTCAGATATTTTTCAAACGCCTCGGGTATGCTTTGCACGTACCCGCATTCGATCATCATGCGCCCGATATGCGGCTTGCCGGGATTATCCAGCGCAAGCAGCTTTTCAACCTTTTCCTTCGGGAAGGAGAAACCGAACTGCGTTTTCAAGCCCTCCACCCTGGCAAGCACCTTCTCCATGCGGATCCGGTGACTGCGGTCAACGAGCGCGCACATGGAAGCGGCGGCGGGATCGAACCCATAGCCGAGAATGTGGTATTTGCCAAGTTCATCCTTGCAGGAAAACTCAATACCCGGAATAAAGCGGGGGTCGCTCTGCTTTAAAACGCCTTGCAAAATAGGAGCGGTGCGGATCGCGTCGTGATCGGTCACCGAAAAAATCACAATGCCCTCGGCTTTGACCTTTTCCAAAAGCTCCTCCGGGGTATCGGTGCCGTCGGATACGGTAGAGTGCATATGCAAATCGATTTTGCCATAGCCGCAGGACATATCCCGCACCTCCTTTTTTTCAGAAATTCTTTTTCAAAGTTAAAATATTCTGCCCGTTTTTATACTCGTAGGAAACGTCGTCCATAAACTTTTTGGTAATAAAAATTCCCAATCCGCCGATCTGACGCTCGGCCGCCGAAAGCGTGATATCGGGGTCCGGTTTTTTCAAAGGATCGTACGGAATGCCGCTGTCGGCAAAGGTGATTTGCACGGTTGCGGGGTCTCGGAGGATCTCCACGCGCACCGTCACCGGTCCCGTGCCGGATTCGTAGGCATAATTCGCAACGTTTACGTAAATTTCCTCTACGGCAACGCCAATCTGCATTACGACCTTCGGCGGGCAATTTGCCGCTTCAAGATGTTCGCCCACAAAATTCTGAACCCGGGGCAACAGGTCGGCTTTGGCCTCCAGCTGCAACTCGCACGGCAAAAAGAGCAACGTGTCGGTCCTGCTCAAAAGTTCGATCAGCTCTGCTTTCCAGTGTTCGACTTCCCGCTTTCCTTCCTCGTTTTCCAGCGCGCCGCGGCGGATGGAACGGCGGATGAGGCGGGTGTAGCCGATAATGCGCGCCCGATCCTCTACCGTGCGAATGATCTGCTCGTTTTCGGTACCCAGATATGCCGCGAGCGATTTGCGCCAAAACAGATTGCTCGTTTCAAAATCAAATCCCTGAAAATGTTTGATGACCGAATGATCCGTTTCCGAAAAACCGATAAAGGCGTTGAACATACTGCCAAGCTCGAAAATCGGGTGCCCGACGGCAAGCGTATCCATATCAATGATCAAAACCTCGTCGCCCTGCAACTCCAAATTTTTGGTGTGGTAGTCGCCGTGGAGCATGGTATCGGTATGCGGTACGGCGTTTACCAGAGCCACCAGCTTTTCGCCCAGCTCCTCCGGCAAATAATCGCGCACGAATTGCGCCCAGGAAAGCACCGTTTCCTTCATATCCGGCAGTTTTCCGGCAGGGACCTCGGTACCGTGGATCTTTTTGAGCATTTGAATATACTCCCGCACGCACCAATCCATTTTCTCCGGCTCGGAAGAAAGTATTTTGGAAAACGAACGCGCGTTCAAAAGCTCGAATACCGATCCGTAGCTGTTGCCAACTTTTACAACGTCATAGGAAATAGCGGTGGGAATGCCCAGAATGAGCGCCAGCTTTGCAACCTCACGCTCGTGCTGGATATCCGCAAGGGCGTCAGCGTTGTTATAAACTTTTACAACGTTATCCTTATCAATGCGGTAAATGGTGCCGTTTGCGCCGCGGCCGATCTCCTCGCAGCCCTCGATGGAAACCACCCGGTAGGCCTTTTCCACCGGCATCATTTCGGTAAAGCCGGTCATTTCCAGAATGTCGTAAACGTCGGAATTGACTTGGGTGATGCGCAAATCGGGATACGATTTTTTCACCCGCAGAATCACGCGCAGTCCGGCGCTGGAAATGTAGTCCAGTTTTTCGGCGTCCAGAATAACGGCGGCAGATTTATCCTCCGGCAGTTGCGCCAAAAGACTCTGCTCGGTTTCCCCGGCGTTGCCGGAATCGATTCTGCCGGAAAGTTTGAGTGTAACGTTTTTTCCCATTTCCATTATGCCCCCTACCTTTTCTGTATGTCCTTTTATTGCTATTTTATCATATTTCAAACCGATTTTCAACTTTTTTTCATACATTTTTGCCTTTGTTTTTAAAAAATATTGAAAAAACGGGGGGAATGTGGTATAATAGTTCCGTTGTGCAACCATTTTTTATATCAGGAGGAAGAAATGAACAAAAAAAAGCAACGGGCTCCGATTGATCGCGTTTGCCCCGATTGCGACCGCGGTTTGACATCCGAGCAGGTGGAAGAGCGCGTTCGTAAAGGGTACGTAAACTTTTCGGATGACCCCCACGAAAAAAGCACGCTGCAAATTATTGCCGGTAACCTGTTTACCTTCTTTAACGTTGTGCTGTTTTCCATTGCCGTCCTTTTCATTGCTTTCATCATTTATCTGAACGCCTCCGGGCATTCGGAAATTGCCGGAAAATATTTCGGATTCACCAAATTCGTTTTCCTGATTCCGGCACTGATGAACGTTGGAATGGGGACCTATCAGGAAATCAAGAGTTTGAAAGTCATCAAAAAGCTACGGATCGTTACCGAATCCAAAGCAAGGGTGATCCGCGACGGAGAAACGATCCGCGTTGACGCCGGCAAGATCGTTTTGGACGACGTTGTTGCCGTTTCCGCCGGCGATCAGGCCTCGGCCGACCTTGCCGTTCTTTCGGGCGAGGTTTTCGTGGATGAATCTATGCTGACGGGTGAATCCGACCACGTAAAAAAATGTGTGGGCGATACAATCCTTTCCGGCTCCTCGATCATCGTGGGCGACGCGCATTGCCGCGCCGTTGCCGTTGGCAACGATACATACGCCGCAAAATTGACCAAAAAGGTCAAGAGCGGCGCGCGTCACAAATCCGAGCTGATGACCTCGATCATGAAGATCATCAAAATTCTGACCGTTGGTCTTTCCATTGCGCTTGTCACCGTGCTGATCACCATGACGGTGAAAATTGCGGCAACCGGAAACAACCCCGATATTTGGGATGGCATGACCCTCTCGCTGGGCGACCCCGTTTCCTGGGCGCTATTGGTGGTAACCGGCGGCACCTTCGGAATTGGTATGATCCCCACCGGCTTGGTGCTGACGGCGTCGGTTACCATGATGGTTTCGATCGCACAGCTGACCAAAAAGCAAACGCTGGTTCAAGAGCTGTATTCCCTGGAAAACCTTTCCCGTGTAGACGTGATCTGCCTGGATAAGACCGGCACACTGACCGACGGCACCATGACGGTTGCCGACGTAAAGGCCTTTGTTCCCATGGAAAAGGTGGAGCGCCACGCCCGCGCGCTTATGGCGGCGCAAGGCGAACGCAACGCCACCGCCGAGGCGATCTACCAAAAGTTCGGTTTGGATGAAAACGCTTCCTATAAAGAAAAAATCCCCTTCAACAGTGCCGTGAAATATTCCGGCCTGGTTTACAACGACGGAAAGCGGCTGCTGATGGGTGCGCCCGAATATCTCCTCCCCAAGAACGACGAACGGCTCTCCTTTGCCGCTGACTGCGCAAAAGAAGGCAAGCGCGTGATCGCCCTTACGCTGGACGCCGAATTGGTCGCTTTTATCGTTATTGAGGATCACATTCGCGATACCGCGCCCGATACCCTGCGGTTCTTCCGCGAAAACGGGGTTACCGTTAAGGTTATTTCGGGTGACAACCCGCTCACCGTTTCCAAAATTGCCGAGCAATGCGGCATCAAGTTTGCCGACCGCTACATTTCACTGGAAGGCGTACCGCTGGAACAAATTCCCGAAATTTGCGAAGATTACACCGTTTTTGCCCGCGTAACGCCCGAGCAAAAAGAGGCGCTGGTTAGCGCCTTGCAGAAAAAAGGCCACAAGGTTGCCATGACCGGCGACGGCGTAAACGATATTCTGGCGCTTCGCAAATCGGATAGTTCCATTACCTTCGCCAAAGCCACCGAGGCGGCGAAATCCTGCTCCGACGTGGTCCTTCTGGACAACGATTTCTCGCACCTGAAAGAAGTGGTTGGCGAGGGCCGGCGCGTGATCAGCAACATTCAGAAAACCGCCGTGCTTTATTTGATGAAATCCATTGCCGTGTTCATCTTCGCGTTCGCGCTGATCCCCTTTGCAAAAGGACAAATGAACCTTTCGGTGGAAAATTTGTATATGCTGGAAGCCGCCGTGATCGGTACGGGCGGATTCCTGCTCTCGCTAGAACCCATGCGCAAGCCCATTGTCGGCTCCTTCCTGCGGAACATTCTGACGCAGGCGGTGGCCGCCGGAATGCTGGTTTCGGTTGGCATTCTGCTCCCGCTCCTGCTTTACACGATTCCGCCGTTCTTCGGCGCAGAACCCATTATCAACGGCGCAAACGTTCGCACCATGATGACCATTCTGGTTACGCTTGCGGGGCTTGTGGTGCTGTTCTCCATGTGCCTGCCGTTCAATAAATACCGGCTGATCACGCTAACGGCGTTGGTCGGCGTTGCCACCTTCCTTGGGTTGATGCTGCCAACCTCCTATCTCGGCGGCCTTGCCGTAGGGCCGGATATGCTCGCATTTGACAAAGCGGCGGGGCAAACCATTTTTGATTCTCAACTGATGCAGGAAATGTTCAAGCCCGGAAACGCGGCCGTTGTGAAAAACCTGATTGCGGACAGAGATAACTTCGTAATTCTGCGGTTGTTCCTGTACGTTGCGGTCCCCATGTTTATCCTGATTCGTTTTGCCATTGAAAACGCCAACCGCAAAAACTACGGCAAAGACGTTAAGAAAAACCGTTCCTTCCGGATCGGCAGACGGTTTACGCTTGCTTCCGGCATTGTTCTGATTCTGTATGCCGTGCTTTCGGCAGTGGAAATGATCGCTTCGGCCTCCGCGCCTGTTCCCATCAGCGAACGCTACCATATTGGCACCGGGCTTTCCGTTTTCATTAATATCGTCTATATCCTTCTTCATCTCGCAATCGGCTATATTGGCTACAAGACGTGGAAGGATCCCACCAAAAAAATGCTTCGCGTCGTTTTTGCCGCGGCAATCGTATTAACGGTAGTAACGGTGGGCAGCATGATCCTTTCCAACTCGATGATTACCCGAACGAACGATATGCTGATGATCATAGACAGCATTCTGGTTCTGGTTTCCACCGCCGCGTATATCACGGGCGCAGTGATCGTGCGCTCACAGTACAAACTCGGCCTTCTCAAACCGAGAGAAAGCTGAAAAATCGCATAAAAAAAGGTTGCGGGAGCATTTGCTCCCGCAACCTTTTTTTATTGGTTATTCACCCTTTTCGAGGCCCTTGTATTCCAGGCAAAGCATGGTCAAATCGTCAAACTGCTCGGCCTCTTTTACAAACGCGTCAACCGAGGCCCTCACGTTTTTCAATACCTGTTCGGGCGAGGCGGCGGGATCCTGATTCAACGCCGCAAGCATACGATTAACGCCGAACAATTCGGTTTGCGCGTCGGTGGCTTCGGGAACGCCGTCGGTATACAGGAAGATTTTGGAGCCGGGAGTAAGCGTAAGCTCGTAATCTTTGTACCGGGCGCCGTCCATACTGCCGATCACAAACCCGTGTTTGTCCTTTAACAGCTCAAAATTCCCGTTTCCGTACTTGATGACCGGGTATTCGTGCCCGGCGTTGGCGGCGATCAATTTCCCGGTGGAAATTTCCAGAATGCCCAGCCAAACGGTTACAAACATTTCCTCGCGGTTGTTGGGGCAAATTGAGGCGTTGGTATCGGTCAGGATTTGCGCCGGGCTCTTCCCCATCATGGCGTTGTTTGCCAAAATGATCTTGGAAGCCATCATAAACAGCGCGGCCGGTACGCCTTTGCCGGAAACGTCGGCCATTACAAGGCACAAATGGTCGTCATCGATCAAAAAGAAATCGTAGAAATCGCCGCCAACCTCCTTGGCAGGATTCATCGAGGCAAAAATATCAAATTCTTCGCGGCCCGGAAACGGCGGGAAAATGCTGGGCAGCATATTGGCCTGAATGCTTGACGCCGTTGTAAGTTCGGATTCAATACGCGAATTTTCCAGTTGCTGCTTGGCATATTTCTCGTTTTGATTCTGGACGATGACCGAGAACATATATACCGACGACAGCACCGTTGCAAAAATAATGTATTGAACTTCCCTTGCAAAAAGCTGAACAATGATTGCGGCAATCGGCGCGATCAGATAGATCCAAAACGCGGAATTGACGCGCTTATCAATTTTTTTACCGTTCCGGAGCAACATAACCGCGTTGAAAACGAGCATAATGACCGGGCAAAGATTGCAAAGCAAATAGCCCGACGCGCGGTGGTAAACGTTGTTTTCATCAAACGTGTAAATCAGACCAAGCGGCCAGCCAACGATCAGAATGACCGCGTGCGCCAACAAAACGGCATACAGAAAGACGACCATTCGGAGCATGGTTTTCTTTTTGAGCTGCGATACGGAAAGCACCAGCAGCGACATAAAGTGCGCCATGAGTCCGGCGGCCAGCATTTCCAAAAAGGTAACGACGTACAAAGCGATCCGCACGCCTTCGCCCGACCGCCCTTCCATAATCTGCCGGGCAAGGTGGGCGGAAATATAAAGAAAGATGAGAAGAAAGAACACTTGAAAATAGCGGCGGACTTCTTTTCGCAAATGCACCGCGCCGGTAATGTGCATAAAGCACAGCCAGCAAACTCCAATGCCGGCCGCGATAAACAAAACGTTAATCAGGCCCGCCGTAGATAAAGAAAAGACCATACCAAATAAACTCTCCCGTTTTTTATCCTTATTCGATCGTCAGAATGTCCGAAAAACCGGTCACTTCAAAAATTTCCATAACGGTATCGTTCACGTGGCAAACCTTCATGGAGCCCTGCCCGTTCATTGCCTTTTGCGCGGAAAGCAAAATGCGAAGACCCGTGGAGGAAATGTAGTCCAGCTTTTCAAAATCCAATACCAGTTCCTTCAAGCCCGGCAGAATTTCCTGCATGGTTTTTTCCAGTTCCGGCGCGGTGACCGTATCCAACCGCCCCTCAATGGTAAGCGTGGCTTTTCCGTTTTCAATGGTTTTGTTTACGTTCAGCATAATAAATTCTCCTTTTTTGTTTATATATAAATCAAATTGATTTTCAGGCAACGTCGGTCAGGCGCAAATTTTTCACGTTCCGCAAAGCAACGGCGTTTACGATAACGGTAAACACCACGGTAATAACCGCCGCAATCGCCCAGGCAATAAAATCGGGGCTGCGTTTCATTTGCAGGAAGGATTGCTCCAACGTGCGCACAATGCGGTAAGCAACGCCCATCCCCGCGCCAATGCCGAGCACAATCCCCAAAACGGTGGTCAGTACCGTTTCGCGCAGAATATACCCGATCACCTCTTTTACGGTGAAACCGTTGATGCGCATAATGGTCATTTCCCGCTTCTTTTGCAGAACGTACATATTGGTCAGGTTGAGCTGAACCACCCCTGCCATTACGCCTGCAATGAAAACGAACAGCAACACAACAACGTTGAGCATGGTCGTGGAGGTTTCAACAGTGGAACGGTTAGAATCGGAATTGGTAATGGATTCAAAGCCCTCCAACGCGCGCAAGCCGCTGTTCAGCGTATCGGCGTTTGCACCGCCGGTACGAACGAGAAAGGCGTTTGGCTGCATGGGCTCGTTGTAAACCCGTTCGTAATATTCGCCGCTCATCATCAGCGTACGGCCGAGATAATTTTCAAAAATGCCCGCTATACGAACGGTTGCCGTTTTGGTGCCGCCGATAGAAAGCTCAAATTCATCCCCCACATCCAATCCGTAAATTTCGGCAATTCTACGTTGAACCAGAACGCCCCGGTCAGTTGGAGAAATGGGGTTGCCCGTTTTCCAATCGTACAGGTGATAAAATTCATGAATTTCCCGCAGATCGCCGCAATAGACCTCGGCGAGTTGCAGCTCGTTGAAATAATAGGTTGCGGATGTGGAAAGAACCTTTGTATATTCGGCCTTTTCGGCATCCAACAGATCGCTGAATTCTTTTCCTTCATCCTTTGCGATGCCCGGATCATACTGCACGCGAAAATCGTAGTTGACGATCTCGCCGTATTGTTTTTCCACCGAACCGTTGACGGAGCTTCGGAGGGTTAACCCGATTACCACCAGCGCGCAACAACCCGCAACGCTCACGATGGTAACGATGACACGTTTGAGATCGGTGCGGATATTCAAAAGGATCAGGCGGGAATACAGGGAAAGCACGCGCTTTCCGCCCTTTGCGGAGCTTTTTTTCACGCCGGGCGCTTTTGGTTGCATCAGGCGCACCGCGGGTTCGTGCAGCAGCCGATTGCAGGCAAACCATACCGCCGCGGTTGCAAGAAGAATTCCCGCAAGGATCACGATAACGGTTGTGTGAACCACGATACCGGGCTTGGTAATGTCAAATTCGTAGTATTCTCCGAATCCGTTTAATAAAAACGGCGAAATGGCAAACCGAGCAACCAGAATGCCGAGTATCGTTCCAAGCAACGTTGCCATAACGCCGAAAGAAAGATACTTTGCAAATATTTCGCGGGTGAAAAAGCCGAGCGCTTTGGTTGTTCCCACAAGGGATCGCTGCTCATCCACCATTTTACCGACCGTGGCAAAAATGACCAGCGCGCCGACCAGAATAAACAGAAGAGAAAACGTCATTCTCAAATTGGAGAAGTTACCGCTTCCAACCACCAGCTGGGCAAAGCTTGCGTTCCCCTTTGCATTAAAGGTAAGCCAGCGGCACGGTTGCAAAGTTGCCGTTTGTTGGCGGTAGAGTTCCAACCCGGCAACGTATTGGTCGTGGCCTTCGTCCCAAGCCAGACACCCGTTGGAAAGCGCTTGATAATCGGCCGCATACGCAACGGCCTCGCTGACGAGCGTTTCCCGGACGGTTTCCATATCGTAGCTTCCGTCGGCGTTTTGGGGAGCGTCGGCATTTTGCGTGTATTCATAAACGGCAACCAACAACCGTTCCGAAAGACTTTCGGAAGCAACGATCGCGCGGAAAACATCCGCCGGCGAACGGGAAAGATCGATGCGAAGGTTATCGGTGATCCAAAGATACCTTGCCGTTTCGTGCGGATCGTCCACGTCCGCTTTTCGCTCGGTTGCCCAATGAAAGAGCTCTTTTTCGCTGTCTTGCTTGAAAACGACCTCCACCAAATCCCGCAGTTTGTTCCGCACGGTTGCTTTGGCGGTTTCTAATTGGCCGAATCCGGCTTCCAGTTCTTCCTTGCC
>JBGUNW010000196.1:0-3472 GCA_045117555.1 Eubacteriales bacterium | reverse complement strand
CCGAATTTGTTGAAGGCAGGACAGACTGGGACGTTTCGATCCTCAAGGGAAGAAACGTAGCCTCCGTAAAAAATTCCGTTCAGGACGCGGAGCTTCAGATCCTTTTGAAAGACAAAGGGATCGAGATCGGCGAGGGTGAGGACAAGGTAAACATCGTCTACTTTGACAGCCAAAAGGACGCCTACAACGCGCTCCAAAACGATTCGATCGACGCGGCTTCGGCGTATTCGCCCTACACCTCGCTTGCAGAGAGCCAGGGCTACAAGGTCGTTTACCGCTGCTCCGAGGAAAAGCTCCTCGAAAATCAGCCCTGCTGCCGTCAGGTAGCCGCTACCGAGTCGCTTGCAAAGTATCCAAATTCCTACACCGCTTTTGAGCGCGCGCTGATCAAGGCTTATAAGGTTACTCAGGAAAACAAAGAGCAGACCGTCAAGAACGTCAAAAAGTACATTGATATCGAGGAATCTTTAATCAACACCGAAATATACGGTGGCTATGGTTCTTCGCTTCCCGATCCCGACAAGCAGGGTACGGTGGCTCTCAAAAAATCCATAGTTGAGTTGGGATACACCGAGGATTACGATATCGACAAGCTGTATAACACCGATATTTACAAGAACGCTCTCGAAAGCCTGATAAAAGAAAATCCCGGCGACAAAATCTATGCCGAGCTTCAAAAGCACTTTGAAAAATTTGAATAAGACATACTAAATTATAAACTGAGATGATCCTATATGAGCAAGATAGAGATAAACAATTTAACGGTTGATTACACAGAAAAAAAGAACCGCTTTACCGCGCTTAAAAACGTCAGCTTTTCCATTGAGGACGGTGAGTTTGTCAGCGTTATCGGCTCAAGCGGCTGCGGCAAAAGCACGCTGCTCAGCATTTTGGAGGGTATCAACACGCCGACAGCAGGCGAGATTTTGATCAACGGCGAGCCGATCCGCGGCGCCGGCACCGACAGAGGCGTTGTGTTCCAGCACTATTCGCTCTTTCCGTGGATGACCGCCCGCAAAAACGTTGCCTTCGGAGTAAAGCAGGTCAACAAAGACGCAAGCAGAACCGAACGCCTGAAAATCGCCGACGAGTTTTTGGAGAAGGTCGGACTGGAAGGATTTAAAAACAAATACCCCTCACAGCTTTCGGGCGGAATGCAGCAGCGCGTAGCGATTGCAAGAGCATTGGCGATGGACACCGACATTCTCCTGATGGATGAACCGTTCGGCGCGATAGACGCAAAAAACCGCACTATTTTGCAGGAGCTGCTGCTAGAGCTGTGGGAGGGCGACGGAACGAGCGCGAGAAAAACCGTTGTGTTTGTTACTCACGATATCGACGAGGCTATCCTGCTCTCGGATAAGATTGTGATGATGACCGCAAATCCCGGTCAGGTGTACAGTGAGATCAAGGTTCCCTTCGATCGTCCGCGCAACCGCGCCGAGCTTGTTCAGACGCAGGAGTACAATCAGTTCAGAAATAAGCTGCTTGCGATGTTCTACAGCGATATCGTCAGCAAAATCGGCGGAGACGAGGTGGTGCTGTAATGACAATTAAAAAACGGTATCTAAGAACCGTCCATTTCCTGTTTATTGCGCTGCTGTTGATACAGCTTATCCCCGATAGGCTGCATACGGAAACCTATGCGCAACATGTCGTTTGGTTTGCCGTAGGCGTAGAGCTTGTGACGTTGATTGTATCCTCATTCATCAAAAAGCCGATCGGCTTGACGCTGTTCGTTGACATTGTAAGCTTTATTTACGGTCTGTTGATCGCGTGGACATTGGCAACCGCAAAATTCAATTTGCTCAAGCCCGCGTTGTTTCCGCCGCCGGGAAGAGTTTTCTGGCAACTGATCGGCGACTACGAAAAAATCATCACCAACATTTTCAGCTCGGTCGGCATTATTTTGCAGGGCTATCTGCTTGCAGCGGCATCGGCGATCATTCTCGGCTTGCTGCTCGGA
The DNA here is from genome assembly GCA_045117555.1 of Eubacteriales bacterium. Classification (GTDB taxonomy): domain Bacteria; phylum Bacillota; class Clostridia; order Oscillospirales; family CAG-272; genus UMGS1865. The sequence goes on along the minus strand of JBGUNW010000196.1, from coordinate 1,506 downwards.
TCAAGCGAAAGACTCGGAAACGTCGCAACCTATATCTCAAAATTCCTCGGCGCGATTCCGCCGATTGTTTACATTCCCTACGGCATCGCCCTGCTGCCGACCTTCCGCTCGGTGTCTGTGTTCGTCATTTTCCTAGCGACCTTCTGGCCGGTACTGGCAGGCACCATGAGCGGCGTAATGAATGTTGACAAAAAAACGATCGACTCCGCAAAGGTGCTTAACGTCGGAAAAATAACCATGCTGTTTTCTGTTATTCTCCCGGCGTCCCTGCAGCAAATCTTTATCGGCTGCAATCAGGGACTCACCGTTTCGTTTGTCCTGCTGACCTCGGCTGAGATGATCGGCGCGCAGAGCGGACTGGGCTACTACATCAAAAACTACTCCGATTTCGGCGACTACACAAGAACGCTCGTCGGCTTGATCGTGATCGGCATTGTGATCGTCGTCATTTCCTTCGGATTCAACAAAATCCAAAAATATCTGCTTCGCTGGAAGCACTGAGGAGGCGAAAGCATGACAGAAATTTTATGGCACGGAAGAGGAGGGCAGGGAGCCTTTACCGCCGCAAGACTTCTCGGCGACGCGTATTCGCTGAAGGATAACGCCTACGCGCTGGCTTTCCCCTCCTTTGGTCCCGAGCGCAGAGGCGCGCCCATACGCGCGTTTACAAAGCTTGATAAAAAGCCGATAGGCAACCGCAGCGAGATCACAAGATCAAACTACAGTATTTTTCTTGACGATACGCTTTTTAACGAAAAATCCTTCCGTGAGCTAAAGCAAAACGGAATAATACTTTTGAATACAAAGAAAACTTTCGAGGATCCGCGTGTGATCACGCTTGACGGAGACGGTATTGCCGCGCGGATTTTGGGCTTGCCTATTACCAATACGATTCTTCTCGGCGCGTTTGCGGCGGTTTCAGGAGAAATAACACTTGAAGATATCAACAAAGCAATACGTCAAACAATGCCGCACCGCCTGCACGAAAAGAATATCGCCGCTGTCAAGGCAGCTTTTGAGGAGGTTGTCGCATGAAGCCATATCTGAGGGATTTCGTCCCGGCCTCTTATGATGACATTCCCGAAGCGACCGCTTATGAGGCAGGCTATCTTGTCACCAAAAACGCGGGCTGGCGCAACGCAAGACCGGTATTGGACGAAACAAAATGTATCGGCTGTCTGAATTGTTATCTATATTGTCCCGACGGCGTGATTTTCCGTGAGGACAGTAAGGTCGGTATAGATTACGACTTTTGCAAGGGCTGCGGCATTTGCTCAAAAATCTGCAAGCTCAAAGCGATCAAAATGGAGGCGGAAAAGTAATGGCGAAACAGTTTTTATCGGGCAACGAGGCGTTTGCATACGGCGTTCGCCTTGCGCGTCCGCAGGTGATCTCCGCCTATCCGATCACGCCGCAAACGATCGTAGTGGAAAAGCTCTCCGAATTTGTTGAGGACGGCAGCCTGAATGCGGAGTTCATTCATGTGGAATCCGAACATTCTGCTCT
>JBGUNW010000195.1:0-4899 GCA_045117555.1 Eubacteriales bacterium | reverse complement strand
GAACGGTTGATCCCAAAGCTTCTGGCGCGTGGTTACAAAATCGGTTCTGTTGGTGAATTATTGAACGTCAGTCCCTGAGGGCGCTTCGCCTTCGGGGGCTGTTTCGCTTTCTTCCAGCTCCTCGTCGGAGTTCACTTTGTTGATATAAGGGGCAATCATATAACGGTCAATGATCGGGTAGGCCGCGTAGGTCGCCATAAAGCCGGTAAAGGCCGGATAATGCAAAAGGGGAAGGATCAACCCAATTCCGATCACGCCTCCCGTAGGAGCAATCAATAGGATCAAACCAACGTTGATCGCCGTAAGCAGAATGATACCCAAAGCGCCCATTAAATTCCGTTTAATGCCAAGCGGGGTAAAGATGAGTGCGTTTTTCAAAATTTTGCGAATGGAAAGTTTGAAGGTGATTTGCAAAAGGTAGAGATAGAAACGCATGAAGAAATATATAATCATCAATGCGCAGCTCGCATAAAAGAGCACGTTCATTCCGAACGGGCCGATGCGATAGTAGAAATACACAATATCAAAGCCGAGCAAAAACAAAATGAGAAAATCGATCACTCCCAAAAAGAAGCCCTGTTTCCAGTTGCGCTTGATCGCGTAAAAGTAATCCGACCAGAGAAAAACCGCGTCGCCGCGCACAAGTCCGCGCAAAACGTAGGTGGCACCGATATTCTGCCAACCGAAGGTGACGAGCAAAAAGAGAATGCAAACACCAATACCGATATAGGTTCCTGTTGCGTTGTAACTGGGAATCAACCATTGTCCGCCGAAAAGATTTAACAGGTATCCGCTTTCGGGCGACGCTTCAATCAGGTTTGCACCGTACAAGGGAGCAAACAACGCCGTTTGGTGCGTTGGCGTTGTGGGAATGGTAAGATAGATCATTACACCGATCAAAATGGGCAAAACCAAAGGCAGCATCATCAGGTTCAGCGAGATCAAGCGCCAGAATTTTCTGCCGAAAAGTTTAAAGAAATACCGCAAATTGGGGGTTACGTCCTCCCATTTCGCGTCGGGCTTGTCCTTGTTCCCGTTAAAGATATTATAAAGTAAATGTTTCCCCAAAGGAGCTTCCCCCTTTCCGCTTGAATTTTGCTTTTTTATTCTATCATATTTTGCCGCAAATGTCAATAATAAAAGTCCTCATTCTGCAAAAAATGGGCGAACAACTTGCAAAAACTATTGACAGATTTTCTCTTTTCCTGTATAATATAGGAAAAGTTTTCTCAATTTTAATAAAGGAAATCCATAGCAAATGAAACTTGTTGTTAAAGTAGGCACCTCTACGCTGACTCATGAAAACGGAAAATTGAATATCCGCCGCACCGAGGAGCTTTGCCGCGTTTTGAGCGATTTGAAAAACGCGGGTCACCAAATGATTCTGGTGTCTTCCGGCGCGATTGGCATGGGCGTTGGAAAGCTGGGGCTTTCGAGCCGACCGGTCGATATTCCCACCAAACAGGCGGCCGCCGCCGTTGGTCAATGCGAGCTGATGGATACCTACGATCGGCTTTTTTCCGAATATCATCACATCGTGGCGCAAATCCTTTTAACGGGCGACGATTTTGAGCACGACGATCGTCTTTCCAATTTTCAAAATACCGTTCAACGCCTGTTGGAGCTTGGCGTTCTTCCCATTGTGAACGAGAACGATACCATTGCAACCGATGAGATCAAAGTCGGCGACAACGATACGCTTTCCGCCATGGTAGCCGTGAACGCCGGAGCCGATCTTTTGATCCTGCTTTCGGATATTGACGGGCTGTATACCGCCGACCCGCACAGAAACGCGGAAGCGGTTTGCATTCCGGAAGTACGCGAACTGACAAGCGAAATTTTTGCGCTTGCGGGCGGAACCGGGACCGAACGCGGCACCGGCGGTATGAAAACCAAATTGCAGGCGGCGGATCTTTGTATGAAGAACGGCGTTGATATGCTTATTTTAAACGGCGATTCACCAAAAAAGATCTATGATCTGATCGAAGGAAAACCGGTTGGAACCCGCTTTTATGCAAAGGAGAAAAACGCATGACGACCGAACAGGTTTTAATTGAAGCAAAAGCGGCAAAAGCACGGCTCGCATTGCTGGGAGCAAAGGAAAAGAACGCCGCTCTCCAAGCCATTGCAAACGCGCTGGAAGCAAGCGCCGACGATATTCTCGCGGCTAACGAGCTCGATCTTTCCAACGCAAAAGAAACAATCAACGACGTTATGAAAGATCGCCTGCGGCTGACCAAGGAACGCATTTGCACCATGGCGCAGGGAATTCGTCAGGTCGCGGAGCTGGACGATCCCGTTGGAAAGGTGCTTGATCGTTTTACGCGCCCGAACGGGTTGAACATTGAAAAAGTCCGTGTTCCGATCGGTGTGGTTGCAATCATTTACGAAAGCCGTCCGAACGTCACGTCCGACGCGGCGGCGCTCGCGCTCAAAAGCGGAAACGTATGCGTTCTGCGGGGCGGGAAAGAGGCGTTTCTTTCCAGCCAGGCCATTTTGCGCGCCATGCGGAAAGGATTGATCGAGGTGGGCCTGCCCGAAACGTTTATCAATATGATTCCAGACGCTTCCCGCGAAAGCGCGACGAAACTGATGACGGCTACGGATTACGTTGATCTTTTGATCCCGCGCGGCGGCGCCGGGTTGATCCGCGCCTGTGTGGAGCAGGCCAAGGTGCCTTGTATTCAAACGGGAACCGGCATTTGCCACGTTTACGTAGACGAAGCGGCCGACTTTGAAAAGGCGCTGAACATTATTGAGAACGCAAAAACGAGCCGTCCTTCTGTTTGCAATGCCGAGGAAGTCCTGCTCGTTTCCCGCAAGATCGCAAATTGCTTTTTGCCGCTTCTACGCCGCCGTTTGGTGGAGGATCGCATAGCGGCGGGGAAACCGGCGGTGGAATTGCGCTGTGACCCCGAAGCATACGCGCTTATCGGCGGTACGCCTGCCGGAGAGGCCGATTTTGATACCGAGTTTCTCAACTATATTCTCGCCGTTAAGGTGGTGGAAAACGCGGAGGAAGCCATTGATCATATCGCGCGCCATTCCACCCACCACAGCGACGCCATTGTAACCGAGGATCCGGCGACGGCAGAGCTTTTTGTTGCCGCGGTTGACAGCGCTGCAGTATACGTCAACGCGTCAACGCGCTTTACCGACGGCGGAGAGTTCGGCTTGGGCTGTGAGATCGGCATTTCCACGCAGAAACTGCACGCGCGCGGTCCGATGGGCATTGAAGAATTGACCACTTATAAATACGTTGTCCGCGGTAACGGACAAATTCGTTAAAGGAAAGGATAAAACCATGAACCAATATACATTTGGTATGATCGGATGCGGCAATATGGGCGGTGCATTGGCCGAGGCAGCCGCAAAGACGCTTACTCCCGCAAAACTCGCCGTCAGCGAATCCAGCCCCGAAAGATGCGCCCAACTGCGCCACGAGGGGTTTGCAACCGTTACCGATCTTTCGGATCTGGTATCCAACAGCAACTATATCATTCTTGCCGTCAAACCGCAGGGGCTTGGCGCTTTGTTTGAAGAACTGCGCCCTATGCTGAAAGCAAGAAAGGAGCGTTTCGTGCTGGTGAGTATGGCGGCCGGTATTTCGATCGACCGCATTCGCGAGCTTGCAGGGGAGGACTATCCCGTCATTCGTATCATGCCCAATACGCCGGTGCGCGTGGAGAAGGGAATGATCGTTTATGCAACTGCGGGAACGACCGCAGAGGAAACAGAGCTGTTTTTGAATACGCTTGTCCACGCAGGGAAATTTGACGCCATTCCCGAAAAATGGATGGACGCCGCAGGCGCGCTTTCGGGGTGCGGCCCCGCGTTTGTCTATCTGTTTGCCGAGGCGCTTGCCGACGGCGGCGTGGAATGCGGTCTTGGGCGTAAAGAGGCGCTTTTCTATGCCGCGCAAACGCTTTCCGGCGCGGCCGAAATGATCTTGCAAACGGGTGAACACCCCGCAAAACTCAAAGATGCGGTGTGCAGTCCCGGCGGTACGACCATTGAGGGCGTTCGCGCATTGGAAAACGGAGCTTTCCGCGGCACGGTCATGTCGGCCGTTCTTGCCGCGTTTGATAAAACGGCAAAACTGAAATGAAAAATCTCGTTGTTCTGGACGTCGCATCTATCGGCAAGGATTTGGATTATTCCGGTTTTGCTCAATTCGGAAATCTGACAATTTTTGACGAAACGGCGCAGCAAGACCTTTCGGAGCGCGTCAAAGACGCCGACGTTCTGATTTTGAACAAAGTGCGGTTGACAAGGGAAGTGTTATCCGGCGCCAAAAAGCTCCGCCTGATTTGCGAGGCGGCAACCGGATTCGACAATATTGATCTTCAATATTGCCGCGAAAAGGGAATTGCCGTTTGCAACGTGGTGGGGTATTCCACGCAATCGGTGGCGCAATTAACGGTTGCAATGGCACTTTCTTTAATTTCCGAGTTGAACGTTTACCGCGCCCACGTTGCCTCCGGGCAATATACAAAAAACGGAAAGCCGAACCTGTTGGAGCCGGTCTACCATGAAATTGCCGGTAAAACCTGGGGCATTCTGGGGTACGGGAATATCGGAAAACAGGTGGCCGCCGTTGCAAAAGCACTCGGCTGTAAAATCATCGTACATAAAAGAACGCCTGTGGCTAACGCAGAATGCGTTTCTTTGGAGGAGCTTTGCCGCCGTTCGGATATTCTTTCGGTTCATACGCCGTTGAACGACGAAACGCGAAATTTGCTCGACCGCGATAAGATCTCGCTTTTGAAAAAGAATTGTATTGTCATCAACGTTGCGCGCGGCGCGGTTACCGACGAAGGCGCGCTTGCCGAGGCGATTTTGCAAGGGAAGATTGGCGGACTGGGGGTTGACGTTTACTCGCGGGAACCTTTTCCGGCT
>JBGUNW010000194.1:0-1587 GCA_045117555.1 Eubacteriales bacterium | reverse complement strand
CCTTCTTCGATGGACTCCGGCGTCCTCTCAACGACTTCTGTGGAGTCGAAACCGGAGATCGGCTCGTCAGCGAGGATCGAGGTGCCGGTAAGCGCGGCCAGGGCGAGGAACGTGTAAAAGGTGCGGCGTGCAATGGGCGTCATGCTGGGGGTGTCCTTATGGATAAAGTTCAAATTGTATACACGGGTGTATAAACTATAATATACACCGCAAAAGCGAAAAAAAAAGCCCTGTGCCAAAAAAAAGTTAAAAATAAAAATATTCAGCTTCAAAACAATGTCAAAAAGTAGCCCGCTTATTATTTACAATTTGTTGTGTTTTCAATTTCTTACATCTGTTTTAGATACACATATCCAAACCTCGCCTCATGTACACGATTATCCAGACCGTCAACCTCTCTTTTTGCCGTTTCCGTCCGTCCGCATCTTGTTTCGTCCATCCTCATCCGGATACACCGTCTATATCGTCGAATCATCCTGAAAAAAGACGGCTTGTTCCTGGTCAATCCGTACAGAGAACACGATGTTTTTCCGTTTTATTCAAGTTTTTGTTTGAAAAAAAGAAAAAGACGGGTTATTATATTTATGCTATTTTTCATCCGTTTCACCTCATATTCCCCTCCTTCCATGAACACTTTTTCCGATCCGCTTTCTCCGTGGCGCCAGCCGCTGCGTTTTCTCTATCCCGCCAACTGGTGCAAACCCGGTTTTGAGCAGGCGCTCGCGTATCTTCAGCAGCACCCCGAACTCCGGAATGAATCGAATCTGCTCACGAACAGCAGCGGCAAACAGGTCTGGAAGGTCCAGCTGCCGGAAGAGTTCGGCGGCGGCGCCGTGGCATGGAAACACTGCGAGGGAAAAGTCCCGCGCCGTTATATCCTCAACCTCTCACATCCCGCCCGCGAATGGCGCAACTACCAGGCGATCGAACGCATGGGCATTCCCTCGGGACAGGTGCTCGCGTTCGGCGAAACGCGCAAATACCACTGGAAGCTCGTAGAATCGTTCATCGTGACTCGGTTCATCGAAAACACCCGCGACGGCCGCGATTTCATGCCCGGCGGCAAACTCCGGCAGGACGTAGCCATGCGGCGGCGGTTCTGCGCGCTCCTTGCGCCGGAGATCGCGAAAATGCACAAGCACCTCTTTTTTCACAAGGCGCTTCATCCGCGCAACATCCTGTACAGCGGGGACACGCCGGAAACCATGAAGATCTATTTCATCGATGTCGCGCGCTGCCGCATCCGCCTCGGGTTCGCGATGCCGTACGTGGTCCGGTTCGACCTCTACACACCGCTGCGTGATCTTCAGCTCCCGACCGAAGAAAGCCTGGAATTCCTGCACACGTACCACGACTGCTTCCCGGAATGCCCGTTCACCCTTCCCGAACTCGAAAAACGGCTGCGCAAGTACCGCCGCCACAGGAAGACGTATAACGTCGTGGACTGCGGCGAATCAATCTGATTCCCTTTTTCTCCATCTCCTCCATCTCCCCTTCTTTTCTTCCCCTGCCCGGCTCAGTGCGGCTTCATTCTCCGTCATGCGGGCACAAAAAAACTCAGTTCTGAATCGGAGCCATCCAACTTTG
>JBGUNW010000193.1:0-3013 GCA_045117555.1 Eubacteriales bacterium | reverse complement strand
AACGTCATCCCCTTTGCTTCCCGCCTTGGCAATCTCGGCGGAAAACTCTTTCATTTTCTCGGTAAACTTTTCATCGTAAACAGCGTTGCCGTTGTTTGCGCGAATGAAATTGCAAACGCTTTCCACTTCTTTATCCGAAACGAACGCACCCTGTACGCGCTCCGGGCGGGTGGAACCCACCGGCGAAAACAGCATATCGCCGCGGCCGAGCAGTTTCTCGGCACCCACACCGTCCAAAATGGTGCGGGAGTCCACCTGCGAGGCCACCGTGCAGGCAATACGGGAAGGAACGTTGGATTTGATCAGACCCGTAACGACGTCTACCGACGGACGCTGGGTACCCAGAATCAAATGGATGCCGCTGGCGCGCCCCTTTTGCAAAAGACGGCAGATCGGTTCTTCCACCTGATCTCTTGCCTGTAACATCAGGTCGGCAAGCTCGTCGATGATGATGACCAGATAAGGCATGAACGGCTTATCGGGATCGTTCTTCGTGATTTCGTTGTAGGCTTCGGCGTTCTTTGCACCAACCTCCTGGATCAGCTCGAAGCGACTTTCCATTTCGGCAACCGCGGCCTGCAATGCGCCGGCGGCGTCGTTGGCAGACGTAATAATCGGAGCCAGCAGGTGCGGCACACTCTTGTAAGGCGTGAATTCCACCTTTTTCGGGTCAATCAGAATCAGCTTGACCTCGTCCGGTCTTGCCTGATACAACAAGCTGGTAATGGTGCAGTTGATGCAAACCGATTTACCCATTTTGGTGGCGCCGCCAACCAAAAGGTGGGGCATTTCGGTAATATCGAAAACAACGGGGTCGTTTACAACGTCGGCCCCCAGCGCAACCGTGAGCTTCGTTTTGCCTTGTTTGAAGGGCTCGCTCTCCAAAAGATTGCGTAGATAAACGGTATACCGCGTTTTATTGGGGACCTCTACACCGATCGCGCTCTTGCCCGAAATTTGCGCCATACGAACGTCGGCTACGGCAAACGCAAGAGCAATATCGCTTGCAAGATTCATAATAGCGCGGGCGTGAACGCCCGGCGCGGGGGTAATTTCATATCGCGTAACCGTCGGCCCGCAGGCATAGTCAATACCGCGAACGCCAACATGGAAATCTTCCAGAGTGGTTGCCAGAAGCCGCATATTCTGCTCGATTTCGGCGCGGTTTTCTTCGCTCATCGGCGCGCCGCGTTTAAGCAGATCAATGGGCGGAAAAACATACTCCTTCGGCTTTTCCGTCGGCTGGGGAGACGGAGGAGTTGGCACCTTTTTGACAACCGTGCGCGCGGGCACCGGTTTTTCCGGCGGCAGGGGCGCGTGTTGCGGCGGTTGAGCAAGCGGTTCGTCTGTTTCGCTGTTGTTGAAAATATTTCCAAGGTCGAATCCGCGGTCCTCTTTGCGAACCCGCTTGACGCCCTTGTTATCGGTTTGTGGGAAAATCGGATCGGCGCTCTCGTAACTGGTGCGCACTTCCTCGGAAACCGGGGGCGTTGGCACCGGCGGTTTGGGTGCGGGCGTTCCCTGCCCTTGCGACAAAACCGGCGTTGTTTGCGTTTTTTCGGGATAAACGGCAGATTCACGGCTTCTTCTGCGCCGTTCCTCCGCTTGCTGACGCAGCCGCTCATCCTCCTCGCGCAACCTGCGCCGAATTTCCGCCGGCAGATAGAGCTGTCCTTCTCCCGCTCCCGAAGCGGCGGGAATGGGCGGGAGCAACGCTTTTTCGGTCATTCCGACCGTTTTGCCTTTTTGAGAAGTGATCACCGAGCCATCCGGATACCCTTCGGGCGTTGTCCTTACGGTTCCCGGCTGCGAGCGCTTTTGGTCGGCCGCCTCCCGCGCGCGCCTTTTGGCCTGCTCGGCCTCCTGCTCGCTCAAAGTTCTGTTGCTCTTATCCGAAAGCTCGCGGCGGTGCTTCCACCGCGTAACGATATAGCGCGGCGTCATGCCCAGCATATAGAAAAAGCTTGCAAAGAACAAAATAAATTCCAAAACGAACGCGCCTGCCCGGTTCAAAAACCGAACGGCCAGGTAGGCAAGCCCGCCGCCGATAAACCCGCCGCCTTTGAGCGCGGCGCCCATACTGAACAGCGCTTTTCCGCCGGGATTGATATCTTCTTTCGTAATAACAAGATAAAAGGTGTGAATCAAAGTGGAAAGCAATATCAGGAGCGCAGCCGAATTGAGCAGCTTGAAGGCAAGCCGCCGCTCCTCACGCAACTGTTTCCAAAAAATGAAGAACGCGACCATTCCCACCGGCAATAACAGCGCGGGAACGCCGAACAATCCGTGCAAAGCATAGGAAATGCCGTAGCCGATATATCCCATCCAGTGTTCCGCGGGACGATCCGCCAACCGGTTTCCGAAATTGCAGATCAGATTGAGGAACAGGCAAACGAAAAAGAAAATGCCGAACCCGAGGAAGCAATAGCGCATAACGGCCTGAAAACGCTTTCCGTTTCTGCGGGGACCGTCGGTCGATAGCCGGACCGTTTCCTTTTCGTTCGCCGCACGCGAACGTGCCGAGCCGGATCGTTCGGTCCGCCCCTTGGATCGCTCGCCGGTCTGCCCCGCGGGATCGGATCCCCCGTTGTTCGACGGTCTGCGCGGTTCCTGACGGTCGTCTTCCGTAAACCCGGTTTCAAACGGATCTTCTTCAAATGCGGTTTTTTTCTTTTTCACGAGCCGGTCACCCTCCTTTCGTTCAGCGTTGGGTCTACTACCTTTTTCATCAAACGGATGCGCGACGTTTCAAAAATCAATGTAGAAATATTATAACATATCCCCCGCCCGAATACAAGTGGATTTTAGCGATTTTTGTGAATTTTGAAATTCTGCACAAAAACAAAGATTTTTTTGCCCGTTTTTTTCTTTTTTCTTGTTCAATATCTTCAAAATGCAATTCCTTTTTCGGAATTTTTCGTTCTTGCAAAATGCATTAAAAGAATTACTTGTAAAAAATAATATTCCACTTTCGGAAGAAAATATTTGAAAAAATACTTGACAAATCGAACGG
>JBGUNW010000192.1:0-1826 GCA_045117555.1 Eubacteriales bacterium | reverse complement strand
TGCGCAAAGGAGCCTTTCCATGATGATTACCCAACAGCCCTTCGGCGCCGCCTCGCAAGGTCAGTCCGTGACGCGGTACATCCTGCGCAACAGCCGCGGCATGCAGGTCAACATCCTCAGCTACGGCGCGGTTGTCCAAAGCATCATCGTGCCCGACAAAAACGGCGTGCTGCGCGACGTGGTGCCGGGCTTTGACAGCGTGCACGATTACGAGCGGAACTACTGCTTTTTCGGCGCCTTTGTCGGCAGATATGCCAACCGCATCAAGGACGGACAGTTCACCCTCAACGGCATCACCTACCGCCTGAAGCACAACGCCGGGCGGCACCATTTGCACGGTATTTTTCCGTTCAAAGTCTACGACGGGGTGATCGAGGATGACGCGCTGGTATTCCGCTTCCGCAGCCTTCCCGACGAGGAGGGCTATCCCGGCCCGCTCGACGGCGAACTGCGCTACCGCCTGACAGAGGACAACGCCCTCGACATTCTCTACACCGCCTCTGCCGACGAGGACACGGTCGTCAACCTGACCAACCATTCCTATTTCAACCTCAACGGTCACGACAGCGGCGATATCCTGCATCACACCCTGCAAATAGACGCCGACCGCTTCACCGAAATTGACGGCGAAGGCATTCCCACCGGCAGGATTTTGCGCGTTGACAACACCGCGCTTGACTTTCGTCAGCCGAAGCCCATCGGCGCGGCGCTTTTCAGCGCCGAGGAGCAAATCGCCGTTGCAGGCGGCTGTGACCACAATACGATTTTCGATAAGCCGAGCGGAGCATTCCGCCGGTTTGCCGTCGCCAAAAGCGATAAAACCGGCATTGTCTTGACCGCGTACACCAGCGAGCCTGCCGCGCAGCTGTACACCGGCAATTTTATCAACGCCACCGGCAAGGGCGGCGCTGCCTACGGCAAATTCAGCGGCTTTGCGCTGGAGGCGCAGCGCTATCCGTGCGCGCCGAATTTCCCGGAATTTCCGTCCGCCGTTTTGCGCAGGGGCGACACCTACCGCCAACACACGGCGTACCGGTTTTCCGTAGAATAAGCCTTTATCTCCTCTTTCTTAAAAATATCCCCATCGCAAGAAAGCCCGGAACACCGGGCTTTTTTGCTTGGCAGCAGCTGTGTGCAAGGCGGCAGAGTGTTGTCATTTTGCCCAACCTGCGCTATAATAGAAGCAGAAAAGAGGGATTGCATATGAACACACAGGAATTTATTCGCATCATGGACAGCGGCGCGGAGGTGCAGGCGTTCAGCGAGGTGCATCAATACATGACCTATCTGAGCAACGAAGCCATGAAAATCACCGCGGAACTGAACAACGCCTATCACACGCCGGAGGAAATCATCACCCTGCTGGAGCAGCTCACAGGCAGAGAAATTCCCGAGGGCGTGTATATGTTTCCGCCGTTTTACACCGACTGCGGCAAAAACATCCGGCTCGGCAAGGGCGTTTTCATCAACGCCGGCTGTCAGTTTCAGGATCAGGGCGGCATCACCATCGGTGAAGGCACCCTCGTGGGACCGAAAACCGTAATTGCCACGCTGAACCACCATCAAAACCCGAAAAAGCGCGCCAACCTTCTGCCGAAGCCCGTCGTCATCGGCAAAAATGTTTGGATTGGCGCCAACGTCACCATCCTGCCCGGCGTTACCATTGGCGACGGCGCCATTATCGCCGCAGGCGCCGTTGTCACAAAGGACGTCGCCGCCAACACCATCGTCGGCGGCGTGCCGGCGAAATGGATCAAAACAATTGATACCGATGATACGCCGTAAGGCTTTTCCGTCGTTTGCGCAAGAAATTTGCAAAACCGTTA
>JBGUNW010000191.1:0-5368 GCA_045117555.1 Eubacteriales bacterium | reverse complement strand
GAAAAAACCAGGTAAATCCGGTTTCATTTGCCAAATTTGCCATCAAAGTCAGCACCATTTTCGCCTCCGTTCCTCCCCGGGCTCGTCCGGGGATATACATAATTTATTTTATCATAATTATTCACGCTTTGCAAGGGTAACTTTCACTTTTTTTGAAAAACTTTGGAAAAAAGATCGACGAGATCCGTAAGATTCCGGCAACACTTCCGTTTTTTTCCGCATTTTCGCTTTTTTCAGGCAAATCGTGTTTTGTTTTGCATGAAATAAGACGCGCCGCGTGGTTTTTGCTTTTAAAAAATAACGAAATTGTAACATTTCTTCCCGTTTGCAGATTTTTACTTGCATTTTTTCATAAAATGCGGTATGATAAATGTAACGGCAAAATAAAAAAGGAGGGCGTTTGATGTTCGGTTATATCCGGGTTCATACCCCCCAACTGCGTATGTGCGAATGGGAATGCTACCGCGCCTATTACTGCGGGCTCTGCAAAACAATGGGGTCTTGCACGGGGCAATGCTCGCGCCTTTCTTTGAGCTATGATTTCGTCTTTCTTGCCGCCGTTCGCTGCTCGCTTGCCAAGGAGAAGCCGGACTTTCAAAAATTTCGCTGTATGCTCCACCCGCTGCGCCGCCGGCAAAAAGTGAAAAAATCGCCCCAGCTCTCCTATTGTGCCGACGCCTCGGCGCTTCTGCTTGCCGCAAAGATTGACGACGACCTGCACGACGAGCGCGGATTTCGCCGCCTGCGCGCCTTCTTTCGCCGCATTTTTTTCCGCAAAGCCGTTCGCAAAGCAAAAAAACGCTACCCCGAACTTTACCAAAAACTGAACGCCCATCTTGCCCGCCTGCACGAGATCGAACGGGATGAAACGCTGGTAAGCGCCGACGCACCCGCCGAGGTTTTCGGCGAATTGCTGGCCGATATTTTCAGCGAAGGGCTGGAAGGGGCGAACGCGCGCATTGGCGCCGCCATCGGAAACGCGGTGGGCCGTTGGATCTATCTAGCCGACGCCGTTGACGATTTGAAACAGGACGCAAAAAAGGGGCGATACAACCCTTTGCTCCGTCTGTTTGGCGAAAAACCAACACCATCCGATTGGGAAGGCCTGAAAACCGCGCTTTCGGCAACGCTTGTTCCCGCGCGCCGCGCCTTTGAACTGATGGACGATTTTCCCGCCCCGGAACTGCGCGAACTGATTGCGAATATTCTTTATCTCGGTCTGCCGAAAATGACCGAAAAATTGATTCAAGCAAACCAATTCCCCAAAAAAGGAGAACCCAAATGACCGATCCGTATTCCATTCTCGGCATTCGCACCGACGCCACCGACGAAGAAGTAAAGCAGGCGTACCGCGAGCTTGCCCGGAAATACCACCCCGACCGCTACCGCGACAGTGATCTTGCCGACCTTGCAAGCGAAAAGATGAAAGAGATCAACGCCGCCTACGAGCAAATTCAAAAAGAACGCACCGCGCGCGCCGGAGCCGGTGGGAACGCGGGGGCAAGAACCGGCGGAAGCGAACGGCGGCAAAGCGGCTCGAACGCGCAGTTTGCCCAAATCCGCTATCTGATCAATTCCAATAACATTCGGGAGGCCGACCGCCTTTTGCGCGCGATCCCGCCCGAGGAACGGAACGCCGAATGGCATTTTCTAACCGGGTGCGTCCTGTTCAAACGCGGCTACTATGTGGACGCGCAAAAGCTGTTTGACCGCGCCTGCGAAATGGACCCCTATAATCAGGAGTACCGCACCGCGCGGGATCAGATCAATCAACAGGCAAATAACAATCCCGGCTACCGCACCACCGGGACGAGCGGCGTTGACGCCTGCACCTGCTGCAATTCCCTGCTTTGCGCCGATTGTTGCTGCGAGTGCATGGGCGGCGACCTGATCCCCTGCTGCTGATGAGGTCCGAAAAAATCCGCAGACGTACCGTCTGCTTAACGCTTTCCGCCCTGCTTGCCGCGCTGGGCGTCGTTTTGCTCGCTCTGGGAAGTCTGTTTGAAACGCTGGACCTTTCCATGGCGGCGCTGGCGTCCTTCTTTTGCATTTACGCGGTCATTGAAATGCGCGGCGGCTACCCCTGGATGATCTGGATCGTGACATCGGGACTTGCCTTTTTGCTCCTGCCGCAAAAAACGCCGGCACTGTTTTATGTGTTCATCGGGCATTACCCAATGGTCAAAGCACTGGTGGAACGCCTGCCGCGCCTCGTTTCGTGGGTCGTCAAGCTGGTTTGGCTCCACCTTTCCGGCGCGTTGATCTTTGTGACGGCACGCTTCTTGCTTGCCCCGGCGGCCGAATGGGATACGCGGGCGTGGTACTGGATCCTGCTGTATTTCGGCGTGCTGGTCGCGTTCGTCCTGTTTGACCTTGCCCTCACGCGGATCATTTCTTTTTATCTCGTCCGCCTGCAAAAGCGAATGGGAATACGGTAAAATTCCCGCAAAAAAAGACCCCGTTGTAAGGGGTCTTTTTTTATCACCCGCACGGCGTACAAACAGGTGCAGGATATTAAGGCGAAATTCCTTGGCGCGCTTGCCGAGCGCGGCTACCAATACAAGAACGGCAAAGTGACTGCCGCCGTGCCGGACGAAAAAGAAAAAACCGCCGAAGCGGTTGACGAGGGCTTGACCGGCGAAGTAAAATACAAATACGACAAGGCATGGAAGGGCTACCGCTTGCAATGGGCGGCAAAAGCAGGATCGGAAAACGCGAGGGGCAAAATTCGGAAACCTGACGCGGCCGAAACGCATTTCCCGAAAAAGAAAACTCCGACAGAACGAAAAAACTTGTGCGGAAGACTTGACAAGGCGAAAAGAATGTGCTATAATATCAAAGCGTTCGGAAAACGAAGAGGTTTTCAAAACGAAAATCCGAGGAAAAACCGAACCGCATCTGGGTGTGGCGCAGTTGGTAGCGCGCTACCTTGGGGTGGTAGAGGCCGCACGTTCAAGTCGTGTCACTCAGACCAAATAAAGCCATCCGGCAAAAGCCGGGTGGCTTTATTTGTTTTGCATGGCATTATTTGAAGGTGTGATCCGAAAACTCCACCGCGCCCGTGGCGCGTAGGGGTGTTGCGGGGGTTCCCCGAAGCGAGCCCCGCGAGCTTTGGGGGTTCCCGGTTGTGGCCGCACGTTGGGGGCGTGTCACTCAGACCAAATAACGCCGGAAATCGGAGATTTCCGGCGTTATTTTGCGTAAATTATGGCTCAAATCTCCGATTTCCCGTTTCCCGAAAATCCTTGACCACATATTTGACCATAAATAAAAATATAAGTGAATATATTTGCTATCTATTTACAAATAATTCCAAGTGTGCTATAATTCATTAAATGGAGGATGAGAAAATGGAAATTAAATATCGAAGTATACCAGGAAATACTCTATTAGCTAGTAATGAAAAATTACTTGCCGAATGTATGGAGTTGTATTCTAATCATTATGGAATGTGGAGTAAAGCAGGTCCACATCCAGGAAACCATGTCAAATTATCAAAAGAACGTTTTTTACCTTGGCTACAAGCCGAGTCAGCCACATTATACTACGCAACTCTAGGCGAAAAAGTAATTGGATACGCAGTCGCAATTCGAGTTAAATCAAAAGATTTTGGTACCATTTCCTGGGTAACTCAATTAGTTGTTCATAGTGACTACCGGAATAAGGGTATAGCAAAAAATATTTTATTTTCAATATGGTGCTTTTCCTCGGACACTGCTTGGGGTATTGTAAGTTCAAATCCATATGCAATACGCGCGTTAGAAAAGGCAACTCGGCGGAGAGCAATTCCTAGTAGAATAAAAAGAAATAGTAAAAGATTAAAGAATATTGGTAAAGAATATGTTCCATATATTGATGACGATTCAGAAATAGAAATTTGCGATACCACATCAGCAATTAACACCAATTTCTTTGTTGACCATCAAGAAATACCGGAAAAAATCAAAAATGTTTCTTCAGAAAACACTCCTTGGTTGCTAGGACAATTAAAGGAAGGATGGGAATGGTTTGCTTTTACTTTTAAGGATCAAGACCAAATTTCCCTATCAAAAGAAGAAATAGCTGATATGATTAGTATTTCAGATTCTGTTGCCCAAAAAGCATATGAAAATATGATTTTAGAGAAGTATTTGCAAAGATGGATGAGTCACACCGAATCTGAAATTGAGTATGTATTAAATAATATTCAAATATCCAAAACCTCTATCATATATGATTTCGGGTGTGGTATCGGGCGACATTCAATTGAACTTGCAAAACGTGGATATGCCTGCATTGGAATTGACTATATTAATAAAAATATTGATGAAGCGAACAAGAAAAAAGAAGGATTGCACTTAGAAAATGTCGATTTTTTATGTGCCGACTGCAGATCTTTTCAAGGAACTCAATTAGCAGAAATGGTGCTATGTTTATATGATGTCATTGGTTCTTTTGCTGATTTTTCGGAAAATGAAAGAATAGTTAAAAACATATATTCACTCCTTAAAACTGGTGGATATGCAGTTATTTCTGTCATGAATTATGAATCCACACTTTATCATGCAAAAAAGACTTTTGACTTTGATTCCTCACCTAATGAGTTATTGCAATTGCCTGCTTCGAATATAATGGAAACAACTGGAGATGTGTTTAATCCTGACTTCTATCTTGTGGATACAAAAACGCATTTAGTGTACAGGAAAGAGCAATTTTCTCCTACGCAACAGTTGCCTATGGAGCTTGTAATTAGAGATCGACGATATTCAATGGAAGAAATAACGAAATTAGTACAAGAAACTGGTTTTGATATAGTAAAAAAAGACTATGTTAATGCATCTGATTGGAATATCTCATATCCTGCAACATCAAAAAAGCAAAAGAAATATTGCTTATTTGCAAGAAAAAATAGTATAATTGGGAATGCACAAGTCCGGTTTTAACGGACTTGTGCATTCCCAAATTTGCCGGAAGCCTTTTCTTTGTTTATGCGTCGCAATTATTGAACCTTAATCATCTTCGTCCGAGTCGTTGTTGCGACTGATCAAATACGCATCGTTGTTCGGATTGCACTGATTGGAATGATTATCCCGATCTGCCCAGTATGCGTCATTGTTCGGATTGTGCTGATTTGCGTAACTGTCCAGTTGGGATTGCGTATGGGTATGCCCTGATACTCCATGTCCTTTGCTCATCGTTTTAATCCTCCTCATCATCATAAACTTCAATATATCTGTACTTTTGACATATTTCGCGAACTGTTATCGCAAAGATAGTCCGCGAATGGACATCTGGGTCTTCGTTTACATTTTTCTTTACTATGTACAGATTTTTCATGACATTCCACAAATTGTTATCTTTTATCCATTGAATCTTCTCCGGCAATTCA
>JBGUNW010000190.1:0-4062 GCA_045117555.1 Eubacteriales bacterium | reverse complement strand
AAACAAAGCGTTTTTTTGCGTTTGAGAAGCTCTGCCTTGATTGCCTTTTTTGCGGTACTTTTACGCATATTCGCATATTCCGGCAATTTGATCCATTCGGAATAAACTTCCCTGAAAGAGCAGTTAATATCGTGCCCGTCCAAATAAACCTTGCCGGATGTGGGAGCGGAAAGCCCGTTGAGCAGCATCATCATGGTGGACTTGCCCGAGCCGGTATGCCCGATCACCCCGGTAATGCAGTTGGCTTTGATTGAGAGTGAAACGTCGTCCAGCGCCTTTTTTTCAAACGGGGTCCCCGCGTTATAGACGTAGCTGACGTGATCCAATACGATTTTATCCATTGTTCCGGTCCTCCTTTGCAAAGCATTTCAGGATCAGATCGGCACACCCCTCCACCGAGGAAACGGAAGCTCCTTCGATGGGAACGCCCGCCTCGCGCAAGCGATGGACCAGCTCGGCGCATTGCGGTACTTCCAGCCCGACGGCACGCAGTTCGTTGCGTTTGGCAAAAACTTCGTCCGGCGTTCCCTGCATCAGAATGGCGCCGTCGTTAATGACGACGATTCTGTCGGCAAGCGCCGCTTCGTTCATATAGTGCGTAATGTGAATCACCGTCATTCCGTCCTCGCGGTTCAGGCGGCGAATGGTGTCAAGCACCTCTTTGCGCCCAACTGGGTCCAGCATGGCGGTCGCCTCGTCAAAAATGACGCACTCCGGTTTCATGGCAAGAATGCCGGCAATGGCAACGCGTTGTTTTTGGCCGCCCGAAAGATGGTGCGGCTCCCGCTGGGAAAATTCGCTCATACCAACCGCGGCAAGCGCGTTATCAACCCGCTCCCGCAGCTCCGGCATGGGAACGCCGAGGTTTTCCGGCCCGAAGGCAACGTCGTCCTCCACAATGGTGGCAACAAGCTGGTTATCTGGGTTTTGGAACACCATTCCCACCCGGCGGCGGAGAGCGATAAGCTCCTCTTCCGAAAGGTCGCCTTTGGAAAGATCAAATCCGGCAACCGAAAGAGTCCCGCTCGTCGGCTCCAAAATTAAGTTGAGCAATTTTGCAAAGGTGGATTTTCCCGAGCCGTTGTGCCCCAGAACAGCGACGAATTCCCCTTTTTCTATATCCAACGTAATGCCGTTCAGCGCCGGAATATCGTCGGCTCCGCCCGAGCCCTTATAGGTGAACGCGAGATTTTCCGCGTGAATAAACGGTTCTGCCAATTTGGAAAATTCCTTTCTGTGTTTGCTGTATAAGGTTAGTCGGCGCTCCAACGGGTGGCCGCGCCGCAAGGAAGATAGGCACCGGTTTGCGTAACGCGCAAGCCGAGCTCTTCTGCCTCAATTTTCCCGCCGAAACGGGAGCGTACTTTCAGTTCTAAAAGATATTGCATCGTCAAAGGCGAAAGCCCGGTTGTATAGGAATTGATCAGGAAAAAGAGCGGGTGATCCGAAAGGAGCTGTGCTGTTAAGGTCAAAAGCTCGTCAAGTGATTCTTCCAGCTTCCACACTTCACCGCCGGGGCCGCGACCGTAGGAAGGCGGATCCATGATGATCCCGTCGTACTTGTTGCCGCGCCGGATCTCGCGCTCAACGAATTTTTTGCAGTCGTCAACCAAATAGCGGATCGGCGCGTCGGCAAGGCCGGAAAGCGCGGCGTTTTCCTTCGCCTGCGCAACCATTCCTTTTGCTGCGTCCACATGAACGACCGAAGCGCCGGCCGCGGCTGCCGCAACCGTTGCCCCGCCCGTATAGGCAAACAGGTTCAGCACTTTAACGGGGCGATTTGCCCGACGGATCAGATCCGAAAACCAATCCCAGTTTGCGGCCTGCTCCGGGAACAGCCCGGTATGTTTGAACCCCATGGGGCGAAGAACAAAACGCAGCTTGCCGTAGGAAATATTCCAGGATTCCGGCAGGTCGTTTTTGACCCATTTCCCGCCGCCGGTGCTGGAACGGCGGTAGATTCCGTCGGCTTTTTTCCAAAGCGGATGTTTGGCAGTGCCATTCCAAATGATCTGCGGGTCCGGGCGAATCAGGATCAGCTTTCCCCAGCGTTCCAGACGCTCGCCGTCCGAGGTGTCCAAAAGCTCATAATCTTTCCATTGATCGGTGGTAAACATATCCGAATCCTGCTTTCAAAGTCGTTTGTTAAAGTACGGTGCCAATCGAGAAGCGCCGCTGTGCGCGTGGCAAATGGCAATGGCAAGCGCGTCGGCCGTGTCATCGGGTTTGGGCGGCTCTTTCAGGCCCAAAAGCGAAGTTACCATTGTAATGACCTGGTTTTTATCGGCTTTTCCGTAGCCGACTACCGCTTGTTTGACCTGCATGGGCGTGTACTCCTGTAACGGAACACCCGCCTGCTTTGCCGCAAGCAAGGAAATTCCGCGCGCCTCGGCAACCCGAATGCCGGTGGTGATATTGTTGGTAAAGAATAGCTCCTCGATCGACATTTCATCCGGATGATAACGCTCGATCAACTGTTTCATGCCGTCGTAGATCATAGCGAGCCGATCCTCGGTGGGGGTATCCTTCGGCGTGCGAATGGCGCCGTACGCGACCGGCAGAATTTTGGCGTTCTGATATTCGATCACACCCCAACCGACAATGGCAAGCCCGGGGTCAATTCCCAAAATCCGCATCGCGATCCTCCGACGATCAATAAATTTCCATTTCACATTATATCACGAATAATAGAATAAGTCAAACGAAATCTTTCCATTTTTTGCAAAAAACACGTAAAAAATACAAATTTTCGGTTTACAGCGCCTGAATTTTATGTTATAATAAGAAAAAAGCGCCGAACGCGCACGGGAGGCAGAGAAAATGCAGATCAAACCGATCCATTTGAACGACCGTTTGCAGTTGCGAAAGCCCCATCCCTGCGGCGGCGATACCTTTCGGGTTTTGCGCGTCGGGTCCGACGTTCGGATCGTTTGCGAAACCTGCGGAAGAGATATGACGCTGGATCGCGTCAAGCTGGAAAAAGCGATCAAAAAGACCTTCCCCGCGAATACCGACCAATAAAAGCGAAAAACACCACTCAATTTTAAAAATACGGGAGCGGCAATATGTTTTATTATCTTTGCGGAAAGCTTGCCTATCTGGAAACCGGGGTTGCCGTGATCGATTGCGGCGGCGTCGGTTATAAGCTTACGATCAGTACCACCACTTATCAGGCCTTGCCTGCCCGCTCCGGCGGCGAAGCGCCTACGGTCAAGCTTTACACGCATCTCGCCGTTCGGGAGGACGACGTGGAGCTGTTCGGATTTGCCACTCAAACCGAGCTTGCAACCTTCAAATTGCTCATCACCGTTTCCGGCGTAGGCCCCAAGGCGGCCATTTCGATCCTTTCGGCCATGACGCCCGAAAAATTTGCCATTGCCGTTTGCACCGAAGATAAAAAAGCGATCGCGGTGGCCAACGGGATCGGCCCCAAAACGGCGGCGCGCGTCATTTTGGAGCTGAAAGACAAACTGATGAAAGAATCTGAAAGCGATTTCGGGAAAATAGCTCCCGGAGCCGTTCCGGGCACAAAAATTGCGTCGCGTTCGGCCGTTTCCGAGGCGATTGACGCCCTTGTGGTTTTGGGATATTCCCGCTCCGAGGCGATGGCGGCGCTGAAAGATTTGGACACGACCATGGAATTGCAGGAAATGATCCGTCTGGCGCTCAAAAAGCTGATGCGCCCGGGAACTTAACAAAAAGGGGTAAACGGATATGGATATTGAAAGCACCGAGTTTGATCTTGAAAACCGGATCGTAAGCACCGGCCTTACCCCGGAAGATTCGGACGTGGACTTCTCCCTGCGCCCCAAACGTCTGGACGAATATATCGGGCAAACAAAGGCAAAGGAAAACCTGAAAGTGTATATCGAGGCGGCCAAACAGCGCGGCGAACCGTTGGATCACGTCCTGCTTTACGGTCCTCCCGGACTTGGCAAAACCACCCTTTCCAACATTATTGCCGCCGAAATGGGCGTTAACATTCGCGTAACTTCCGGCCCGGCGATTGAAAAGCAAGGCGATCTTGCCGCCATTCTGACCAATTTGAACGAAGGCGACGTG
>JBGUNW010000189.1:0-9013 GCA_045117555.1 Eubacteriales bacterium | reverse complement strand
TTTTTTCAGGTTCTCGGGGGTGGAATCGGTAAGGCATTCACCAAGCAGTTCGGCGAATTTCGCGGCGTGCTCGGCTTCCTCAAAAGCGGCGGTCTTCCAGTATTCGGCAATTTCGGGGTACCCTTCGCGCGCGGCCACGCGGGACATGGCAAGGTACATGCCAACCTCGCTGCATTCGGCCTCAAAGTTGGAGCGCAGATCGTTGATAATATCTTCGGGAGCGTCTTTTGCAATGCCGACAACGTGCTCGGTCGCCCAGCTCATCTGGTCTTCAACAACTTCCTGCAATTTCTCACCTGCAACCTTGCAGCGGGGGCATTTTTCGGGTCTGGTTTCGGATTCAATGATTTCGCCGCAAATCGGGCATCTCCATTTTTTCATGGTTTCAATCTCCTTTTTTATGTAAAAAATATAGCAAATGCGCTAAAAACAGTATACCATATTTTAAAGCGTCTGTCAATCATTTCAAATTATTTTTTGTTGAATTAAAATTCGCATTCGCGACGTCATAGAAAAACATACCGAAAAGAATCCCCGAATGCGGTTCGGGGATTCTTCGTCACAAAAAGGGCATTTTACGCATATTCTTCCAGCGTAACGGGAGGTGAAGGATATGCTGATGATCAATCCGTATCGCAGAGATCGCGCGGTATCCTATGCACGCGCGTGGGCGCTTGACCGCAACCCGCTTTTTTCGGATTTTACCGATCAGGGCGGGAACTGCACCAATTTTGTTTCGCAGTGCGTTCTGGCCGGGAGCTGCGAGATGAACTACACAGCCGATTTCGGGTGGTATTATATCTCGCTGAACGACCGCGCACCGGCATGGAGCGGCGTGCAGTATTTTTACGACTTTTTAACCGGCGCTCCGGCGTTCGAGCGGAACAACGGCGGCCTTGGGCCTTTTGCGGTGCAAACGAGCCGGGAAGGGGTAGAGCCGGGCGACGTAATTCAAATTGCCGCCACAGGCACCGATTGGTCGCATTCCATGATCGTCAGCGGATTTGCCGAGGACGGCGAGATTTTGGTATGCGCGCATTCGCTGGATTCGTTGGATCGGCCGCTTTCCACCTATGAATACGAGAGCGTCCGTTTTTTGCATCTGCTCGGAGTGCGCGTGGAGAACGACGATTCGGTTTGCTACGAGTACCTTTTGCGCGGAGGGGAAGATAATATGGACAACAGCGACGAGGAAGAATAGCTCTTTACGGCGCTTCAAAGTCGGTTTCCACCACTTTTCGGCAGGCCGGGGGCGAATAGACCCAGCGGGAAAGGCGCCCCACGGAGGGATCAATATAGTAGATCAGGTCCCGCGGGCGCGGTGCGGGAAACCCGACGTCGATCAAAACCAGCTTGATTTTCATGCGTTCCGGCAGAATGCTTTTGATGTAGACCGCCGCTCCGCGCCCGATCTGCGCGCGGATGTCGGCGGCCTGGTTTTCGCCGTGCAGCTCGGCAAGTCCGGCAAGATTGGGGGCAAGCTCCACGAAAATACCGTAGGATTCCACGCTTCGCAAAACGCCGGTCACCGTCTGCCCCACCGAAAAGCGGGCAACGTTTTCCTGCCATGTGCCCAACAGTTCGCGCAGCGTGGTGTAGATCCGGCCGGAAAACGGATCGATCGACTTCACTGCAACGGTCAGGTCCATTCCCACCCAAAGCCGGTCGCGCGGGTGGGAGATGCGGGAAACGGAAATGGTGTCCACCGTTAAAAGCGAAACAATGCCGCAACCGATATCCAAAAAAGCGCCGAACGGTTCCAAATGCGTCACACGGGCGCGTAAAAGATCGCCGGGCCGTAAATTCGCAAGGGCTTCGCGGCGGCATTCCTGCTGCGCCAAGCGCCGGGAAAGCAGAGCAACCGTTTCGCCGCCGCGCTTTTCAAACCCGGTCACCAAAACCGAAACCGGTTTGCCCACGCGGGAGATCACGGCAATATCTTTGCGTGGCTCGTCGGCGCGGCGCAAAAGGACTTCGTCCGCCGGCAAAATCCCGCGGCAGACGCCAAAATCAACGTGCAGGGTCAGGTCCTCATCGCAAAGGGTCACCCTGCCTTCTACAATTCTCCGGTTCTGCATGGCAAATTCCAAACCGGAAAGTGACCCGGTCAGCTCGCGGTTTTCCGCGGTTTCCAATAAAAATCCTTCGGGGTAATACGCCTGCATTTTTATCATCCTTTCTTTGGCGTTTTTGTTTTATTGTATGAAAAGAAAACGATAAAAATGACGACCGGAGATTCAAAAATCCGTATTTCGGTTGACAAAAAGAAAAAGAAATGGTATACTGAAAACAACGGGATAAGTCCCGGTCGCGAAAAAAGAGAGGTGAACGGAATGTTTGTGATCGAATTGGCCGAAAAACGCGTTCGTATCCAAAATCAATATCCGTTCGTCGAGCGGCAATGCCGGGAGCTGGGCTATACCGTTCTCGGAATCGACGCCGATTTTGAAGTCCGCGTGACCGATGAAGAAATTGCCGAAGAGCAAGCGCAAAGCCCCCGCGAGCATACCCCAGGGTATTGCGAAAGCATTTGCGTTTACCGGCATATTTGCGAAAAAATGCCGGAGTACGGAGTTTTTATTCTGCATTCCGCCGTTGTGGAAGTGGACGGGCTGGCCTATGCCTTTGCCGCAAAGAGCGGCGTTGGCAAATCCACGCATCTTTCCCTTTGGCTCAAAGCAATTCCCGGCGCGCGCGTGCTCAACGGCGATAAACCGCTGTTCCGATTGGAAAGGGACGGCTCGATCACCGTTTTCGGCACTCCGTGGCAAGGCAAGGAAAACTGGGGATATAACGGAAAAGCCAAATTGGCGGCGCTCTGTTTTTTGGAGCGCGGAGAAGTTAACCGCATTTGCCGGGCAGATGAAGACGAGGTGATTGCGCGCGTGCTCCACCAGCTCCTTTTGCGCGGCTCGCGTGAGCTTGTCAACCGCCAGCTTGCGCTTTTGGATAAATTGATCCACGCCGTGCCGTATTTTATTTTGCAGTGTAATATATCCGAGGAGGCGGCCGTTCTTTGCTATCAAACCATGCGCCGCGCGATCGAACGGGAGGAAACGAAATGAAGATCAAATCCGATTTTACCATTCAAAAGGTGGGAAACTCCTACGTTGCCATTGCCGTAGGCGAAACCAGCAAGACCTTTCGCACCATGATCAAACTCAACGAAACGGGCGCCTTTCTTTGGAACCTGCTTGCCGGGAAGGATATGACCGAGGAAGAATTGGTCGAGGCCCTGCTTGCCGAATACGACGTTGACCGCAAAACCGCGCAGAGTGACGTGCATAAAATCGTGAGCGTTCTTTCCGAGAACAACATTTTCCAATGAACGAAAATATAGAAAAGATTCTCGCCGAGGACGGCTTTTACGTCAGCACCACGGTGGGAACGAGTATGTCGCCCATGCTCCGCAACCGCAGGGACCGGGTCGTGATTCGCCCGTTGGGGGAAGAAAAACTAAAAAAATACGATCTGCCGCTCTACCGCCGCCCGGATGGAAAGTACGTTCTGCACCGCATTATCGGCGTGCGGGAGGGATACTATATCATTCGAGGCGACAACACCTACCGTAAGGAAAAGGTGCCAACGGAGTGGGTGCTGGGTTACGTTGCCGAATTCTATCGAAACGAAAAGCATATCAACGTTACGCAAAAGAAATACCGCGCTTATGCGCGGCTTTGGAACTGGATCTATCCGCTGCGATTTTTGACCGTCAAATGCCGCGCGGGTCTTTCCAAAATCAAGCATGCAATGATAAAACCGTTCCGAAAGAAAAAACAATAAAAAACGACCTTCACAGCTTGAAGGTCGTTTTTTATTACGAAAAGCGTTTTTTCTTTTTTTGCGGGCGCGCGTTCGGTGGCTTTTTGCCGGCGACGGAGCGGCGCGCGGACTTTTTGTGGGTCGGTGCCGCTTTTTTAGGGGGCTTTTTAGGCGGTCGGTTCTGCTGTGCTTTTCCCGCGGGTCGGACAAGACAATCCGGCCCGTAACCAATCAGATCCTCCCGGCCGGCAAGCGTGAGCGCCTCGCGCACAAGGTCGGCGTTTTGCGGCCGGTTGAATTGCAGGAGCGCGCGTTGCAGCTGCTTTTCGTGGTAATCGGTGGCAACGTAAACGCGTTTCATCGTCAGTGGATTGATGCCGGTGTAATACATGACCGTGGACGCCGTACCGGGCGTGGGGTAAAAGTCCTGCACCTGTTCGGGCGCGTAGCCGCCCCGTTTGAGGTAAAGCGCCAGTTCGATCGCGTCGGCAAGCGTGGAACCCGGATGGCTGGACATTAAGTAGGGAACCAGATATTGCTCTTTTCCCGCTTTTTCGGTAAGCTCAAAAAATCTTTTGCGGAATCGTTCGTAAACCGAAAAATCCGGCTTTCCCATACAGGAGAGAACGGCGTTGGAGCAATGCTCGGGCGCCACTTTGAGCTGACCGCTCACATTGTCGCGTACCAGTTTATAAAAGAAAGTTTCATCATGGTCCAAAAGCAGGTAGTCAAAGCGAATGCCACTGCGGATAAACACCTTTTTCACCTTTGGCAGGGCTTCCACCGCTTCGATCAGGCGCAGATATTCGGAGTGATCCACCCGCAAATTTTTGCAGGGCGTTGGCGCCAAACATTTGCGGTTGGAGCAAACGCCGTGCGTAAGCTGATGCTCGCAGGCGGGTTCACGGAAATTCGCCGTCGGACCGCCGATATCGTGGATATACCCTTTAAAATCGGGCAGTTCGGTAATCTTCTTCGCCTCCGCAACCACACTTTCCAAACTGCGGGAGCGAACGGTGCGGCCCTGATGAAAGGCCAGCGCGCAGAAATTACAGCCGCCGAAACAGCCGCGGTTGTGCGTGAGCGAGAATTTGACTTCCTCAATGCCCGGAATGCCGCCGAGCGGCTCGTACGCGGGGTGGTAGTTGCGGGTGTAAGGAAGCGAATAGACGTGGTCAAGTTCCTCGCGTTCCAAAGGGGGCATGGGAGGGTTTTGCACCAGCATTTTGCCGTCGTAAAGCTCGCAGATTGCCCGACCGTTGATCGCGTCCTGATTCTTGTATTGAATGCCGAACGCTTCGGCATACTTGCGCTTGTCGGTTTTCAGTTCGTTATAGTCAAACGTTGCCGCCACTTCAAAGTGTACGGCGTCATCCGGCGCCGTCAGATAGACCGTTCCGCGCACGTCGTGAATTTTGCGGATGGGAACGCCGCGATCCAGCAGTTTCGCAATGCGAACCAAAATTTTCTCGCCCATTCCGTAGGTCAAAATGTCGGCGCGGCTGTCCACCAGTACCGAGCGGCGCACGCGGTCGTCCCAGTAGTCGTAGTGCGCAAACCGGCGGAGCGAGGCTTCCAGACCGCCCAGAATGATGGGAATATCGCCGTACGCTTCCCGAATGCGGTTGGAATACACGATCAGCGCGCGATCGGGGCGCTTTCCGGGCTTTCCGCCGGGGGAGTAGTAGTCAAAGGAGCGGCGGCGTTTTGCGGCGGTGTAGTGCGCCACCATGCTGTCGATATTCCCGGCGGACACGAGAAAGCCGAGCCGCGGCTTGCCGAATTCGCGGAACGCGTCGCAGGAGCGATAGTCCGGCTGGGCAAGAATGGCAACGCGGAATCCGGCGTCTTCCAGCACGCGCGAGATAATGGCGGTGCCGAAGGACGGATGATCCACGTAGGCGTCGCCCGAAACGTAAACGAAATCGGGGCGATCCCAGCCGCGCGCTTCCATTTCGGCGCGGTTCAACGGCAAAAAAGCCGAAGCGTCCATGGATAGAATCTCCTTTCTTCAGGATTCTGTATCATCGTCCGCTGTTTCCTCGTGGGTGCGGAATCCCGGGTGGAAGCCGTCGATCTCGCCGCGTTGCATTGCCCCGAAAATGCGGTGCCGCAGTCCGCGGTGCTCGCGTTCCAATCCGGCAAGCAGACGTTTCATGGCTTCGCGCTGGGTGTTTCCGTCGGCCGGGCAGACCGATTTTACCACAGGCAGGTCCATTTTTTGCGCAAAATAGCGAATATCCTTTTCCGGCAGATAGAGAAGCGGACGGATCAGGCGGATTTTTCTGCGCGAAAGATAGGAAACCGGCGAGAAACAGCCGATCCGTCCCTCGAAAAACAGGTTGAGCATAAAGGTTTCCACAGCGTCGTCGAAATGATGACCGAGGGCCACGACGTTGCAGCCGATCTCGCTGGCATAGCCGTGCAGAGCGCCGCGCCGCATTTTGGCGCATAGCGAGCAGGGGTTGCTCTCCTGGCGAATTTCAAAAACGACCTTCGCAATATCGGAGGGAACAACGTGGTAGGGAACGTCCAGCTTTTCGCAAAGGGCCCGGATGGGGGAAAGGTCGGCGGGGGGGTCAAAGCCCATATCCACCGTGATGGCGCAAAGCGTGAAGGGAACGGGATAGAACCGGCGCAGCTCGGCAAGCGCGTAAAGGAGCGTCAGCGAGTCTTTTCCCGCCGAAACGCCAACGGCAACGCGGTCGCCGGGGTTTATCATCTCGTAATCTTCCAGCGCACGGCGCGCATAGCTTAACAGATGTTTTAGCGGCTCCATTCGTCAGTCGTTTTCTTCGGTGTTTTCCGCGTCGGCGGCTTCCGCTTCTTTTGCGGCGTTTTCGGCCATTTCGGCGTCGGCGGATGCTTGTTCTTTTGCTTTTTTCAAAGCTTCTTTCGATTTTTTTACCGAAACGTAGACCAGCGCGGCGGCGCCGGCAATCAGGGCAAATTTCAAAAACGGATGTTTCATAAATCCAATCCTTCTTTCGTTTTTATTTTTGAGGGTTATTCAGGCGTCCTTTTCAAAGGCACAGGATGTGTAAATTTTTGCGGCGGCAGGCGTCATTTTGCGGGGGCCGCCTTTTTTGTTGTTGCCCGGCTCGTAAAGAAAAAGCGGGGGCAATACGCGCAAGCCGGGAGATGCGTCCTTGACCGCTTCGGTCAGCACCATACAAGGGGATGAGAGCGCGTCCGAATGAACGAAAATCGTTCGTTTGGGTTCCAGCCGATTCTCCCGCAGTGCGGCGTAAAGATCGGCAAGCCGCTCGGCGCGCCAAACGGTTACGAACCGACCGCCCGAACCGAGCAATCGCCCGGCACAGGCGCAAAAATCAAAAATATCGCCGAAACGCTCGTGCCGCGCGATCTCCTTTTCGGGCGCGCGGTTTCCCTTGCCCGAATTTTCGGCAAGATACGGCGGGTTTGCAACTACGAGAGCGGGGGTGGTCGGAAAATCCTTTGTGCCGATCTCCCGCAAATCTTTGCAAATCGGATCAATTCGCTCGGAAAGACCGTTGAGCGCGGCGTTCCGGCCGATCAGCCCGGCAAAAGACGGTTGAATTTCCACCGCGGCGATCGATCCGACCTTTCCGGCTTTTGCCAACAAAAGCGAAACGATCCCTGTCCCGCCGCCAAGCTCAACCGCAAACGAGGAGGGCATGGGGCGAACGAAAGCGGAAAGCAAATAAGCGTCGGTGCCGAAGGTCAAACCATCCTTTTTTTGAATCAAGCGTAAATTTTCGTTTACTTCGTCCAACCGTTCGTCAGGGAAAAGGGTAAACTCACATTCCATAGCGATTCTCCGAGTGCAGAATGAAAACGGCGGAGCAGAAAAGCGATTCTGCTCCGCCGGATTTCGCCGAAGATGTATCCATTAAGCTTCGGCAGGTGCGCCGACAGGGCAAACGCCTGCGCAGGCGCCGCAGCTGATGCAGGTGTTCGCATCAATTTCGAATTTGCCGTCGCCTTCGCTGATCGCTCCAACGGGGCATTCACCGGCGCAAGCGCCGCAAGCTACGCAGTCTTCGGAAATTTTGTATGCCATTGTTTTGTCCTCCTAAAAATTTGGTACAATACTATTCTAACATATTTTTCGGAATTTGCAACAGTTTTGGTAAAAAAATTTCTTTTTTCCGGGAATTATTCGAGCGGTTCGTCCAAAACGGCGGAATCGTCCGCTTCTTCCGGGCGTTTGCCCTTGGAAAGAACGGTTACTTCCTCGCGCCGGTACTGTTTAAAGGAGTCCGCTTCGGTCAAGTGTACCCGCACGGTTCCGGCAATCGGATTGTTTGCGGTCACCTCGCCAACGCCGTCCGCGGTTTTCACCGTAGAACCCACCGGCGGAGTGAGCTTCAACTCCTGCGCATAGGATTCGGTTTCGTAGCGCAAGCAGCACATCAAGCGCCCGCAAGTGCCCGAAATTTTTGCCGAATTGAGCGAAAGCCCCTGTTCTTTTGCCATTTTAATGGAAACCTGAACGAAATCGGAAAGGAAGGAGGCGCAGCAGAGCGGACGGCCGCAAGCGCCGAGACCGCCAAGGAGCTTTGCCTCGTCCCGAATGCCGATTTGCCGCAGTTCAATGCGCGTGTGGAAAACGCCGGCAAGGTCCTTGACCAAGTCGCGGAAATCCACCCGCCCGTCGGAGGTAAAGTAGAACAGCAGTTTGGAATTGTCAAAAGCAAACTGCACGTCGATCAATTTCATGGGCAGGCCGTGCTCCGCCACTTTTTTGCGGAAGACCTCGGCGGCGTCTTTTTCACGTGCGCGGTTTTCCTCGTTTACGTCAATGTCCTCGCGGGTAGCAAGACGGAGCAGGGGCCGCAGAGGGGATTGAAGATCCTCTTTGGAAATAACGCGGTTGGGGAAGGCGACCTCGCCAAACTCCGGGCCGCGTGCCGTATCCACCACAACAAAATCCCCTTGCCGTACCGTTTTGCCCTTCGGGTCAAAATAATAGATTTTGCCCGTGGAGCGGAAACGAACGCCAATGATCTCCGCCCGGTCTTCGGGCGCGATCCGGCGTGCGGTAAAAATATCGGGAATCGAATCCAGCGCAAAATCCGCAACGTCGGGAAGATCGGCGGCTGCGGGAGCGGCGGATTGAAAAGAGGGGGCAACGGGCAGTTCGGTTTCTGCCAAACCGGGGTCGGATACCGCCGGTTTGGTGCCGTCCGCCGCCTGCAAGACGATCTGCGCGCGCAACTCTTCCATCGAAAGCGTTTCGGCTTGGGTCGGTTGCCCGTAACGGTCA
>JBGUNW010000188.1:0-2059 GCA_045117555.1 Eubacteriales bacterium | reverse complement strand
CGCAGGGCTTCCAGAATGGCGACCACGCCTCCCTTGTCGTCGCCGCCTAAAATGGTGGTACCGTCGGATTTGATGACGCCGTCTTCGATGTGGGGTTTAATACCGGCACAGGGATTGACGCAGTCCATGTGGGCATTCAGCAAAATGCGGGGCGCGCCCGCCACAGTGCCCTTAAAATCTGCCACAAGATTGCCTGCCGTGCCGTTCAGGGCTTTGGCAGCCTGCATGTCTTCCGTCACCTTGCCGCCTAATTCTTCCAGCCGTTTTTTCAGCAAATCGGCTACTTCCCGTTCGCCCAGAGAAGGGCAGGGAATTTTAATCAGTTCATAAAATTCGTCCAGTACACGTTGTTTGTTGATGTTCAATGTCATATTCCTCCTACGTTAATTTGTAAGAAAGCACTGAGGAAGACCGCCGCAAAAATGATAAGCGGGCGTGCCTGATAATCCACCAGCGTTTCCCCGGATTCCCCTCATAAAAAACTGTTTTGTCTGAAAAAATATATTATCTGCTGCCGAATTCCGGTTGCGTCAGAACTCCGCATGCTCTTTAAACGCTGTACCCCAGACCGTATTTTTCAGTACGGCTCCTTTCAGATTTGCCTTGTCCAGCATGGCGTTTTCAAACACGGCTTCCGTAAAATCCCCGTTGGCCAGCCGGGCCTTTCCCATCTTGGCGCTGGAAAAGTTTGCGCGCTGCGCCTTGAGTCCGGTTCCGTTGATTTCATACAGATTGGCTCCGGTCAGGATGCTGTCCGACAGATCGCTCTGGAAAAACCATCCGTATGCCAGATTGGCAAAAGTGAAATCCGTCCTGCGCAGATCGGCTTTGTCGAAGGTGGCCTCCTGGAAATTTCCGGAAAAAGCTGTCAGGCCGGTCAGCGTGGCGCCGCGGAAGTCGGCGCGGAAAAAATTGCCGCCGGACAGGTCCGCGTGTTTCATGACGGCGTGGCCGAAATACGCATAGGGCGCGTCCACTTTTTGCAAATCGGCATCGGTCAACTGGGCCTCGGAAAAAACGGCTCGTTTCAGGTTGCAGCCCTGTAAGCTGGCCTGGTTCAGAATGGCCCGCTCCAGTCTGGCTCCCGTCAGGTTTGCGTTTTGCAGATTGGCGGCGGTTAAATCCAGTCCCGTCAGGTCGGCGCCGCTTAGGTCGGCGCCGCGTAAATCAGCGTTGGGACAGTTCTGTCCCCCGGTCACAGCTGCCACATCAGAAGCGCTGTAAGCTTCCGCCGCAGGCTGGAACGCGAACCCTAACAACAGAGGGAACGCTATGGCTGAAAGCAAAAAATTTAAGTATTTCATAGTTGCCTCGTATTATGGAAACTCATTTAATCAGCGTCTCCTTATAAAACATGTAATTCAGGCCCGGCAATCCGCTTTTGGAAACTGCCTTTGCTGAATAAAATAATATAAAACAATGATGTCCGTCGGGAAAATTTCATCTGACATACAGGCCCGGTTACGCTTCGCTGATCTCCCTGACAAAATCAGCCGGGTCGTCGGGCAGTTTGTCCCACATTTTCCACGGGGGACAGTCGTTGAAATCTTCCTTTTTAAATTCGCTGCCGGCCAGCACGATGACACACCGGGCGCCAATGGCCGCCGCGCATCTGGTGTCATTGGGCGTGTCGCCGATAATGATGATCGAATCGGTTTCGCCGGCCTTTACCAGTCCGTCAGCCAACAGACGCGTATATAAAATCTTTGCTACCTCGTCCCGTTCTTCCGCCAGGTCGCCGTAGGAACTGTGACGGAAATCAAAATACCGGGCGATACCGTACTCCGCTACTTTGTCCCGGGCGCCGTTGGCCGTGTTGCCTGTCAGCAGCAGGTTCGTGATCTCCGGCGCGTTTTCACTGAGATACCGGAGCGTTTTTTCCACATTGGGCATCAGATATCCCTTGTGCGCTTTCAGGTTGCGCTTCAGGTACATCTCGTATTTCAGCATCAGCGACGCGGCCCAGCCGCTGGTACAATGGCCCTTGATATCCGTAACGATTTCCTTGATGATGGACGAATCGGTACAGCCTGCCAGCGTATGCTTGAATTCATAGGGC
>JBGUNW010000187.1:0-2707 GCA_045117555.1 Eubacteriales bacterium | reverse complement strand
CTTACCTGCAACCACGTCGTTTCGGGGGCGTCGAAAATTATTGTCGAGCTTTCGGATAATACGCAATATACCGCAAAATTAGTGGGAGCCGACGCTTCCACCGATCTTGCCGTCGTCAAAATCGAGCCGACCGCGTCCCGCCCGTTGACCGAGGCGGTACAGGGAAAGAGCGCGGGTCTCGTGGCAGGCGAATACGTGGTTGCCATCGGCAACCCGCTCGGAACGTTGGGCGGCAGCGTAACGCAGGGGATTATCAGTTCCACCGAACGGCAAATTCAGATTTCAAACGATGACGGCACCACCACCGTGATGAAACTTCTGCAAACCGACGCGGCGATCAACGGCGGCAATTCAGGCGGGGGATTGTTTAATCTGAAAGGCGAGTTGATCGGTATTGTCAACGCGAAATACGCAAAAGCGGGCGTGGAAGGCCTTGCTTTTGCCATTCCGATCGATACCGCGTATCCGATCGAGTTGGATCTTATTGAATACGGCTACGTGCGCGGAAGAGTGGACGACGGCTTGGAGCTTGGATATCGGTATAATAACTATTACGGAATGTTCCAACAGCAGGTCGAAGGCATTTACGTCAATTCTTCCAAATTTACAACCCAGTTGCAGGCAAACGACCGGGTGCTTTCCATCAACGGCGTTACCGTCAACACGCTGGAAAAATATAAAACCGAATTGGAAAAATGTAAAATCGGCGATGTGATTGAAATTCAGTATTCGCGCGGACAAGCCACCGGAACGGTGCAAATCACCTTGCAGGAATACAAACCGCAAGGAAAATAAGAATAAAAAAGGGCGGCACGGGTCAACCGGGCCGCTCTTTGCTTTTGATAAATCGAAAAGCATAAAAGAAAGAAAGGAAAAAGGTAAAGCCGTCGGCCAGCGGCTGCGTGAGCCATACGCCCGCAAAACCGAAGATGCGCGGAAGAATAAGAATCAAGGGCAAAAAGAAAATGCCTTGCCGTGCCGCCGCAAGGATTGAGGCGGCAACCGGCCGTTTCAGAGCTTGCAGGAGCAGGTTGGTAACGGCGATCAGCCCGTGGAGCGGCAGAACGACGAGGAGCGCGCGCAAAAGCGGAACACCGAACAGCAAAATCTCTTTCTCGTGCCCGAACCATTGCAGAACGGACTCGGTAAAGATTGCCGCCGGGATTGCAACGGCCAGTAACAGCGCCGTTGCGGCAGTCACGCAAGAGGCAAAAATGCGTTTTGCGCGTTCCGTATTTCCGCAACCGTGATTGAATCCGATCGCAGGTACCATCCCTTGGCCGATGCCAAGCGGGATCGCGTAGCAAAACAGAAAAACGCGCGTGGAAATCGCCACCGCCGCCACGGCCGGATCTCCGTACATTCCCGCGGCGCGATTGAGCAAAATCACCGCAACGACCGTCAACCCTTGACGGAACAGCGACGGAAGGCCGTTGATCGCCGCGCTTTTTGCGCTTTGGAATACCGTTTTTGAGAAAAGCGGCGCAACAGAAACGAGCGAACGTTTGAAAAGATAAGGAGCCGACAAAAACAGAAACGCCGTCCCGTAGCCGATGGGAACGGAAAGCCCGATCCCGAGCATACCCAAATCAAATCGCAGAACGAGCAGGACTGCAAAAAGCACCGAAACCGCGTTTCCCGTTGCCAAGGCCGCCATGGCGTAAACCGTTTTTCCTTCCGCGCGCAACAGGTTGGAAAGTACGAAACAGGCGCACAGGAGGGGCGCCGCAATCAGCAGGCAAACGGCATAGGGTCTTGTAAGCGGCAACAGCTCCGCGTTTGCTCCGAGGAGATGCAAAAGGGGAACTTGAAAAATCAATCCGAAAACCGCAAAAACGATTGAGAAAACAGAAGAGAAGAAGAGCGCGCCGAAGGCAAGCGCGTGCGCTTTTTCGGCATCCTTTTTTCCAAGCGCGTTCGCAACAAGACTGCCCGAGCCCGTTCCGAAGACGAACCCGATCGTTTGGATCAGCGCGTGAATCGGGAAAACGATTCCCAAAGCGCCGCAGGCGTTCGGGTCGATCCCGGCGGCAATCAAAGTTTCAATCACCGAAACGAGCGGCGGCAGGAGCGCGGCAAAAACGGAAGGCAGGCAGAGCCGGAGCAACAGGCGCGGAATATTTCCCGCCGTCATTCTTTCGTGCGTTTTTTCCATTTGTTCCATGCTTTTACCGCCTTTTTGAATCGCTTTTTGAATTTAGTATTTCACAAAAACGCAAAATTCATAAAAAAGCGGGAGATTTCCGAAAAAACCGCTTGATTTTTCGGGGGAAATGGTTTATAATGGAAATGTCAGAAATTGGATTTTTCAGGAGGTTTTTAAAATGCTTGTTTCCGCAAAAGAAATGCTTGTAAAAGCAAAAGCCGGCCATTATGCCGTAGGTCAGTTCAACATCAACAACCTGGAATGGACGAAAGCGATCCTGCAAACCGCGCAGGAACTCAATTCTCCCGTCATTCTCGGCGTTTCCGAGGGCGCAGGGAAATATATGTGCGGCTTTAAGACCGTTACCGATATGGTAAAGGCGATGATCGACGAATTGAAGATCACCGTTCCGGTTGCGCTTCACCTGGACCATGGCACCTACGAGGGGTGCTACCGCTGCATTGAGGCCGGATTTTCTTCCATTATGTTCGACGGTTCGCATTATCCGATTGCCGAAAACGTTGAAAAAACAAAAGAGCTGGTTCGCGTTTGCGCCGAGAA
>JBGUNW010000186.1:0-2438 GCA_045117555.1 Eubacteriales bacterium | reverse complement strand
AGTGATCGGCGGGCGTGTGGATCTGATCGTTATGGACGTTTCTTTCATTTCGGCAACCTACCTGATCCCGCTGTTTCCGAGCCTGCTTTTGCCGGGCGGCAAGGCCGTTTGCCTGGTCAAGCCGCAATTTGAGGTTGGCAAGGCGGCAATCGGAAAAGGCGGCATTGTCAAAGACCCCGCCGCGCATAAGGCGGCGATCGAACGGGTTTTGGAGGCGGGAAAAGCGGCGGGGCTTGCTCCCTGCGGGCTGATCGCTTCTCCCATTTCGGGCGGCGACGGGAACCGCGAATTTTTACTTTGCTTTTCTACGGAACAGGGAACGCCAACCGTAAACGAAGCCCTGATCCGAACTGTGATACAACCCGATAAAAGGGGGAAAGAACATGCGTAAATTTGCATTGTTGACCAATTTTAATTTTTATGAGAAAGCGCAGGCGGCGCGTCAGGTCGCCGAAAAATTGGAAGAGGCGGGCGGAGAAGTGCTGATCGCCGCTTTCAACCGTGAAAAGCTGGTTCGCTCGGGTATTCACCGGGATAGTTTTCGGTATTTGCCCATGGACGCGCTTTACGAGGAGGCCGACGCCATGATCGTTCTGGGCGGCGACGGTTCCATTCTGGAAACGGCGCGGCGCGCTTCGGCCGTTGACAAACCCATTTTGGGCGTCAATCTCGGCCGGCTTGGTTTTATGGCGGAGCTGGAACTCAACGAGCTTTCCTTCCTTTCGCGCTTGATCAACGACGATTTCCGGTTGGAAACGCGCGCCATGATTCGGGTGGAACTGCTCTCGGAGCACGGGGAACTTCGTTCCTTCTGCCACGCGCTCAACGACGCAACCATTTCCAACGGCTCGGTTTCCCGCATCATTGATATGGCGTTGTCCGAAAACGGCGCCCCGGTAACCACCTATCGCGCCGACGGGCTGATCGTTGCAACGCCAACCGGCTCTACCGCTTATTCCATGTCGGCAGGCGGCGCCATTGTGGATCCCGGTGTTCCTGCCTTCTGCGTAACGCCCATTTGCCCGCATTCCTTTGCCGCGCGCCCGCTGATCTTCTCCGATCGCTCCACCTTGGAAATCAAAAATATTTGCACGCGGGAAAAAATGCTTTATTTAACGGTGGACGGCCGTATGAATTTTGAAGTCTATCGCAACCAGATCATAAGGATCACAAAATCCGAACAAGTCACCAAACTGATCCGCTTCAAGCAGAACGGATTTTACCAAAAATTTTGCCGCAAAATGCGGGAAGCACATTTTTGAAACGGAGAACTGAAAGATGAAAAAAAACAGACAGGAAAAATTGTTGGACCTGATCTCCCGCTATGAGATCGAAACCCAGGAAGAACTGATCGAGAAACTCCGCGAGAACGGCTATGAGGTCACGCAGGCAACCATTTCACGCGATATCCGGGAGCTGAACATTGCCAAAATGACCACCGGAAAGGGAAGATATCGCTATGTTCTGCCCAGAAGGATCGAAGATACGCCCAGCGTGAAATTCAGCGCCGCGCTCATGGATTCCATCGTCAGCGTCAACAATTCGGGCAACATTACCGTTCTCAAAACCTATCCGGGTCTTGCTTCGGCGGTTGCCGCCGGGATCGACAGTATGAAACTACATCAGATCCTCGGCTGCATTGCGGGCGACGACACCATTTTTGTGCTTACAACCGATCCCGATTGCGCCGACGCGCTTGCCAAACAGGTGCATGACCTTTTGAAAAATATCTGATGCTCACGTCACTGCAAATTGAAAACGTTGCCGTAATCCGGCACGTGAACGTGGAGTTTTCCACCGGCTTTTCGGCACTTACGGGGGAAACCGGGGCGGGAAAATCGCTCCTGATTGACAGCTTGAACCTGCTTCTCGGCAATCGGGTCTCGCGGGAATTGGTGCGAACGGGTGAGAGCAAAGCTACGGTGAGCGCCGTGTTCGAGTCGCTTTCCGACGCACTCGCGGCCGAACTTTCGGAAATGGGCATTTCCTGCGAGGATGGCGTTTTGCTCCTGCAAAAAACGCTGTTTGCAGACGGAAAATCGCAAACGCGCATGAACGGCCAGATCGTAACGCAAACCATGCAGCGCAAAATTGCCGGAATGCTCGTCAGTATCCACGGGCAGTCGGATAGCCAAAAACTGCTGCAAAAATCAGGGCATCTCGCCCTGGTGGATTCCTATTGCAAGCC
Organism: Eubacteriales bacterium; assembly: GCA_045117555.1. Taxonomy (GTDB): domain Bacteria; phylum Bacillota; class Clostridia; order Oscillospirales; family CAG-272; genus UMGS1865. The sequence continues at coordinate 250 of JBGUNW010000186.1, read as the reverse complement.
CGACGCCGAGCTTGCCGCCTATCGCGAGGTTTACCATGCCTACCGCGCGGCAGAGGCAAAACTGAACGCGCTTTCGGCCGACGTGTCCGAAACTCTGCGCCGAAAGGAGATGCTCCGCTATCAGATCGCCGATATCGACGCGCTCAAACTGCGCGAAGGCGAGGAGGAAGCGGCCGAGAAAGAGCGCGACCGCCTTTTGAATCTGGAAAAGCTCAATCAAAACGCCGATCTTGCCTATCGGGCATTGAGC
>JBGUNW010000185.1:0-1785 GCA_045117555.1 Eubacteriales bacterium | reverse complement strand
CGCGGAGTTAGGTTTCTTCGGGGTCGTTGTGTAAACACGTACACAAACGCCACGACGCTGCGGACAGCTGTCAAGAGCCGGGCTCTTGCTCTTGTCCACCAGTTCTGCTCTTCCTTTTCTAACTAATTGTTGAATTGTAGGCATTTTGTTGTTTTAATTTTTGATGTTTGTTAATTAAATATTCCATACTTTTTCCCCTAAATCGGGGCCCCCAAACAATTTTTAATTTTTGGGGAGAGCGGAGGTTTTCCGAACACTTCCTGTATGATAATTTTTTTATTATACACACGTGTGAGGAAGTACCCCGCGACAAAAAGCCTGCAAAATTACTACTTTTTTTTGACATGACCAAATATTTTCTAAAGAAAAATCAAAAAAAATGCATTTTGCATGGTTTATTTGGCATTTTGACCGATTAAGCTCGCTTGGATCGGGCAATTTTGCCTAATAAACTTAGGTGCCAACCGCTTTTTTGATTTTTCGGAATTTACCCCTTACTATTTCGAGGTGGGACAGCTCTGCTGTGTCGGTGCCCTCGAAATTTTTCTAACCCTTGTCATTTCGGGGTCTCTTTGGGGGTCTCTCTTTGGGGGTCTCTTTCTTTTTTCTTTTTTTTGTCTCGCTTGCTGGGTGATGGCTCGGACATAGGCAGATTAGTCCTTCGCCGGCATCTCTCCACGATATGCCGATTACTGGCTTGCGGAGCGTCCCCTGTTTTTATAACCACCCCCTTCCCTCGCCAATACCGTTGCCTGTCCAACCCGCTTTGTAAAATCCAGCGGCCTGCCCGCTCCGCAAGCCCACCGCGCCGTGCCACCCCCTTCTTTCCCGCCCCACAATCCACGCTCTCTTTCCCCAATGCCCTCGCCTTCTTTTCCGCCTCTACCAACCCCTCACTTCTTACCCCTCACCCCTCTCCTCTTTTGGCTGTTTACATTGTCCTTCGACAATGTGAGGATTCTTTTGGGCTTTTAAGGGGGATACCTGCGGTGCTTTTTCTCGTATGCGGGTGTGTACGCTGTCTTTAATGTTATCATATCATATATTGGGGGCGCTGTTTTCTTCGTTCTTTTCCCGCAGTTCTACGCGGGTCTTCTATCGCCTCTCTCCGCATTTCTTCGTCCTTTTCCCGCAATTTTATGCGGGTTCCTCATTTTTCTCCCGATTTATTTGCGCATCTCATTTATTTTTCGTACCTTTGCACCCAAATTTCAGAACGATGGAAGAATCTTGGCATTGGCAGGAATACGGACGAGCATGGCGTGGCATCGGCATCTACCACATGACGCTCGTTACCCCGAACCGCGAGTCGCTCTTCGGCGAACTCGACATCCCCGATAACGACCCCGCCCAAGCCACCGTCCTCCGCACCGACTTTGGCAACGCGGTCATCGATGAGTTGGTACATATCTACACCTACTATCCCGAGATCCGTATCTTGCAGTTCTGCCTGATGCCCGACCATCTACACGCCATCATCCACGTCACCCAGCCCATGACCAAAGGCATCACAATGGTGATGCGCGGTTTCCTGCAGGGCGTCAAGCGCATAGAGCGCGAAATAGCCCCTCATATCGCTGCGAAACAAGGCCGGAAATGGGAACGTCCCTTTCTCCGCCCGCTCCTCGCCAAGAACCAGCTCCAGTCCATGATCCGCTACGTCCAAATGAACCCCGTGCGCCTCGCCACCAAGCGCCTCAAACCCGGCTTCTTCTGCGTCCAACCCGACATCGACATCGCCGGTCGCACCTACAGCGCCGTAGGTAACATCGCCCTACTCCAATG
>JBGUNW010000184.1:0-1895 GCA_045117555.1 Eubacteriales bacterium | reverse complement strand
TCGGCACCATCCGGATGCGTGCAGGCGGTTCTGCCGGCGGCCATAACGGCTTGGAGAACATTGCCGAGTGCCTGGAAAGCCAGCAGTGGGCCCGTATCCGCGTGGGCATAGGAAACGACTTTTCCCGTGGGGGACAGGTGGACTTTGTGCTGGGGGATTTGTCGGCCGCTGAAAAAGAGCAGATTCAGGATATTTCCGCCCGGGTAATCCAGGGCGTGAAAGACCTTTCCACCGTGGGAATCGCGCGGGCCATGAACACGCTCAATACCAAGAAAAAGCCTGCAGAAACGCCTGAAAGTTAAATTTTTTGCAATTTTTTTGGGCGCTTGAGATTTTTTTCTTATCTTGCGCTTGAGTTTGGACTTTTTATTAAACGAACCTATAAAAACAAAGAGAAGATGAAAGAACTTTTGGAAAAAATCTATGCCGAGTCGCAGGCTTTCGGCAAGGACGCCACCCTGCAGATGAACAAAGGCAACAAGGCTGCCGGTGCCCGCGCCCGTAAGCTGGCCCTGGCCATGATGAAGGACCTCAAGGAGTTCCGCAAGATATCTGTAGAAGAGGCCAAAAAGTAATTTTTGCCGAAAATCGTTAAAACGTTGCAAAAAATTCAATTTTTTTGCAACGTTTTCTTTTTTTCTGCATCTTTCATATAGGTTTAGGTTTTAGTACACGTCAAAAGACCGGGTGTTTGGATTCGTTCAAAAGCCCGGTTTTTTGCTTTGTTCCTTATCTCCGGGGATGGTGCTGCAGAATGGACTTGTGCCAGGTCTGGGTGTCTATGTGGGTGTAAATCTCTGTGGTCAGGATGGACTCGTGGCCCAGCATTTCCTGGACTATCCTCAAATCGGCCCCGTTTTCTATCAGATGCGTGGCGAAGGAATGGCGGAAACTGTGGGGCGATATTTCCTTTTGGATGCCGGCGGCCATGGCCTGCTCTTTCACCAGCTTGAAGATGGAAATGCGGGAGAGGGGCTTCCCGAAGCGGTTCAGGAAGAGGATGTCCTCGCTCTGGCGGTCGGCCGGGGCGGGCCTGTCGGGGAGGTAGGCGCGGATGGCATCGGCCGCCATCTCTCCGAGGGGCACGATGCGCTGCTTGTTTCCCTTGCCGATGACATTCACAAAGCCCTCGTCCAGAAAGACCTGGGAGATGCGCAGGGTGGCGGCTTCGCTTACGCGCAGGCCGCAGCCGTAAAGCACCTCCAGGATGGCCCGGTTGCGTTTTCCGAAGGGGGCCTTGAGGTCGACGGATTCCAGGATGTCTTCCACTTCCTGCAGGCTGAGCACCGCCGGGAGGTATTTTCCCAGCTTGGGGGCGTCCACCCGGTCACAGGGGTTCTCCTTTACCTCGCCCTCCTGGATGCACCAGTCGAAAAAGCTTCTGAGGCTGCTCAGCAGGCGGGCGGTGCTTCGCTTGGAAAGGCCATCGGCCCCGGATTGGCCCAGATAGGCGGCAATGTCCCCGGAAGAGATTTCCGCGGGTTTTTTGTTTACCGCCTTCAAGAAAGCTTCCACGTCATGCCCGTAGCCCGCCACCGTATTGGGTGACAGGCCCCGCTCAATGCGCAGATAGTACTTGAAATCTTTTATCATTACGCAAAATTAACGAATTATTGTTAATTTTGTAGAATGATGCGTAAAACTGTCATACTGCTTGCAGCGGCCTTTTGCGTGGCCGGCTGCTTCAAGGACCCTAATTTTGAGCCGATTTCCGGCAATTCGAGCTCGGTCTCGCCTGCTTCGCGGGTGAAGACGGAGGAAACCCGCCATGTGCTCCTGATGGTATCGGCCGGATATAACGGCCTTTCATCCTATCTTACGGACGACCTCGACGACCTTGCATCCGGCACGCTTCCGCTTTTCAACCGGCAGGCCGATGTACTGCTGGTCCTGAG
>JBGUNW010000183.1:0-1753 GCA_045117555.1 Eubacteriales bacterium | reverse complement strand
TTCGGGGCGGACTTTCTGCTTGAGGTGAAAAGGCGCTTTATTTCTTGAAGTATTTCCCGAAAGAAGCTCTTTTGCTATGAATCCTGCCTTTTGTGTCGTAGAGTGGCTTATTTGTGGAAATATTCTTGATGGTTTTCTTTTGCAAGAAGATTGCGTCAGTTAGATCGTTTGTTGAATCCTTTTCGGCGAGTGCTGTTCCGACGGAATCGGCTGGCAGTGTCACGATAGTATCTGTCGCGGGCTCGTAATCGCAGATTTCGGCGAGCGGGATGCGCGTGTATTCCACAAGTTCCTTGTTCGTGGAATAAGAAACGTAAAGATAGTCGCCGTAGCGCATGGTTTTGGGATAGTGGTACCCGATGGATTTGTATTGCCCTTCGTAAACGCGGTCGGGGAGTTCGCTTTGAGTGCGCAGGTTGTATGCACGGTCAAAAACTTTGCCATCGTTGCTTAACGTAATTGAAAGCGGAATGCGCGTCTTGTTGGTGACGGGATTGCTGACTAGGTAAACGCTGCCGTCGGGGAGGTTGCCGGCACTTTGCTTGGCGCGCGAGTCGGGCATGTTCGTGAGTTCGCTGGTGCTCCAGGTGGCGCCCTTGTCCTTGCTTACGCTTGCGAGGCGGAAGTAGGTGCTGTTCTGGTCGCGGAAGGTCATCACGATTTCGCCGGCGCTGTTCTGGAATAGGCTCGGTTCCATTTCGCGGCTGTTGGTGCCGCTGTGTTCCATGTTCGTGTATTTTGCCTTCACCCATCCGGTGCGTCCGCTCAAGTCGTCGGTGTAGATGGGATTCACGAGTAGCCCCGGCTGGAAGTGCGCTGCATTGTAGAGCCTGCCGTCGTATTTGTGCGGATCCTGCTCGATTACGGCGGTCATGGCCGAGCCGTCTTTCATCAGCACGGGCTTGAGTTCGCCCCAGGTGATTCCGTCGGCGCTTTCGCGGTAGTAGGCGTAGCCGCCCTTGGGGCTCATGTCGGCGGGCCACACGTTTATAAATGCGATGAGCGTGTCGTTGTATACATTCCAGCCGCCGCTCGTGCGGATTCCGTTTTGCATGGTGGGGGCAAGTTCCTTGGGTGCACTCCATGTTTCGGTTTGTGTTCCGTCCGCCGTTTTTTCAATGGTGCCGATGCTGTAGGCGACCCAAGTGTCCGCTGCGTCTTCGTCAACGGCCGAGGATTGCCACTGGCAATAGAGCTTGCCTTTGAATCCGGTCATCACGACGCCGTTGCCGTAATGGTCGCTGCTTGCCGTGGGGGTAAATACGGTGACAGTTTGTGAACCGGGGGCTCGGCTGAGTCCGAGATCGGTGGCGTCTTGGTTGAAAAGCCCGCTCGTTACGCTGAACGGGGCTGCCAGTGATGCCGAAATGGGCAAAAAAACGAGTACTTTGTAGAATTTCATAAACAACCTTTTTTTTGGTAAAAATAAACCGGAATTGCTCTTTTTGAATGTTTTTTGCGGATTTGCTGTTGTCTACGGACAACTGGAAATATCGCGGCGTGGTACGGATTAGGGATGCCGGAGATAGATTATAGATGCGAATGCCGTTGGTGTGGAATTCGCAATTCAAGAGGATTGGATGATGAAAAAATTGGTTTGTTTGGGTACGGCTCTGTTGATGGGCTTGGGTATGGCCAATGCGGCTCGCCAAATGGAATGGCTGAATCGCGGGCTTGTTGCGGTAAAGACTAGCGGGGGAGTGTTTCTCAGCTGGCGCGTACTCGGTACCGAAGGTTCGGAGACGAGTTTCAA
>JBGUNW010000182.1:0-10089 GCA_045117555.1 Eubacteriales bacterium | reverse complement strand
CAAGCTTGCCGTGGGCGAGGTCACGGCCGATGCGCTTGCCGGCGTTCAGAGCCGCTACCGCGAATTTTTAAGCGATAAGGCGGGGTTGGAAGCGCAAATGAAACAGGGAGCCGAGGAGGCCTCTTGGTACGCTCGCCGCACCCTTTCCAAAGTGCAAAAGAAACTGGGATTCGTACAGCTTCACTGATCGAATCAAAAAGGAATGGCTACATCATGTTTTCCCAATGGGAAAAGCCGTGGTGTAGCCATTTTTTTGTGAAAGGAGCAGAGCATGGCACAAGCCGTTTTTTGGATCATTGCATCGTGGGCGGGTACGGTTGCGTTTCTGCCGGCGGTTATCAAATTCGCTTGGCGGATCGGCGCTTTGGACATTCCGGGCGAGGCGCGAAGAATACACAAAACAAGCGTTCCCCGAATTGGCGGGCTTGCCGTTTTTTCGGTGTTCGCCGCAGTCGTTTTTCTTTCCGGCGCGGCGGATGTGCCGTTGCGGTTCGCCCTTGCGGGCGCGTCGGTCGTTTTTACCGTTGGGTTTGTGGACGATCTGATTGGACTGCCCGCCTGGGTCAAATTTTTCTTTCAGGCGGTTGCGGCGGCGTTCAGCGTAGGGGGAATTCAGAGCCGGACGTGGATCGGTGCTTTTGCCGCCTTTTTCTGGGTATTGCTCCTAACAAACGCGCACAACCTGATCGACGGAATGGACGGGCTGTTTGCCGGAACGGCAGTTTTTGAATCGATCGGGCTGGCGGTTGCCTTTGTCTTTCTCGGCCTTTCACCGCTCGTGCCGCTTTTGTTGGCGGCCGTTTGCATTGGGTTTTATCACTTTAACCGTTCTCCCGCACGTATCTTTGCGGGGGATTGCGGGTCGGGCAGCGTCGGGTTCCTTTTGGGAATGCTCTCGTTGCCGCTTTTTGCGGGGCAGAGCTGGGGGCTTGGCTTTTTGGCGCCCATTTTTATTATGGGTTATCCGCTTGCCGACGTTGCAACCACCATTTTGCGCCGCAGTATTCGCCGCCGCCCGCTTTTTATGGCCGATCGCGGGCATTTACACCATTTGCTGTTTGATTTCGGATTATCCGGCAAGCTGTCCGCCGGGATCTTGCAAGGCGTGGGCGCCGCCATCGCGCTGCTCGGCGAGCTTTTAATGCGCATCGAGTTTGCGCCTTATGCCGCCGTTGTCAGTTTGCTGTGCATTGTCGTTTTGCTGGTTGCGCGCCATGCGGTAGTTCTTCGTTCGGGGCGCGGAAATATTGGGAAAACGGTTGATTTTTCAGGAAGTATATGATAAAATATGATTAAAGTATTAAAAGGGGGAAGTGGGAGTGAAGGCGTATAAACGGTTGCTTGTTCTTTTATGCGTGCTTGCAATTCTCCTTTCCTCGCTTTCGTCCTGTTCCGGCGCTTTACTGCTTTCCACCGTTCTGTTGCGGCAGAAAACGCCCGCCTCTGATATTCCCGTAAGCGAAAAGCTTGCCTATACGCTTACCGAAGCCGACCGCCAAAGCTTTTTGGAGGCGCTGGAAGCGGTGGAATCGCTCATTTTGGTCAAAAGATCCGCAAGCGAACGCGAAATCACCGCCGCGTGCGAAAAAATGGAGAACGCCTATTACCACGTTGCCACGCAAACCGAACTCGCCTACATCTACCATTGTTTGAACATGGCGGACTCGGAAAAGAGCGAGGCATATCTTTACGCTTCCGAAATGCAGTCGGATCTCTACGCGGCATACGAGGCCGCCTGTAAACGGATTGACGCTTCGGACGCATCCGGCAGAAGCGTTTTCTTTGCCGATTGGAGCGAGGAGGACTTGGAAGCCATGCGCGGCTACTCTACGGAGTACAACGCCATCAAACAGCAAAACGAGCGGCTTTTGGTCACCTATCGTTCGCTATCCAAATCCGAAAGCTACGATCGTGCGCCGGAGCTCTATTTGCAAATCGTGGAAAACAACAACCGCATCGCGGCGCTTTACGGGTACCAAAACTATTCCGACTATGCCTATGCCAAGGTTTACGAGCGCGATTATACCCCGGAGGACGCCGAAACGATCCACCAATCGGTCAAATCCACTCTTTTGCCGCTCTGCCAAACCGCATTGGCAAAATTCCAGGAAGGATACGCCGCGCTCGGTTCGGGGGAGCGTTCGGTCGTCCGTGCGCTTCTGGAAGGGGAATACGGCAATGCGTGGGGGCTTTTTGAGGAATATTTTGCCTCCTTCCCCAAAGAGGCCGCAAACAAAATGACAAGTTTGTTTCAAAGCGGAAATCTCTTTTTAACAAGCGCGGAAAATGCCGACCCCGGCGCGTTTACCACCTATTTGTACGAATACGAGCAACCGGTTTGTTATTTCGGTCCGGGATATCACGATGGATTTACCGTGATTCACGAGTTGGGGCATTATATCAGCGCGTTCTATACCGAGGGAGATTTACCAATGGACATTGCCGAAACGCAATCCCAGGCGAACGAATGGCTTTTTACGGCCTATCTGGATCAAACGCTGCAAAGCCGCGCGCTTGCCCAAACCGTTTTCTATTACCAGCTGCATTCAGCTTTGCAATCCGTCGTAATTTCTTCCCTGATCGATGAATTCGAACAGAGCGTTTACCGCGACGTGCCCGCAAGCGCGGAGGAGCTTGACCAAAGAATGGAGGAAGTATGTCGGGGCTACGGCGGGCTTGCTTCGGTCAAATCGCTGTTTGCCGACCCTATGCGCTATTGGCGCGCGGTCGTACTGGAAAGTCCTTGTTACTATATCAGCTATGCTTTCTCCATGTTGGCGGCAATGAATTTTTATCAAATTGCAGTCGATAGCTATTCCAAGGCGCAAAACGCCTATTTGGAGCTTGTTGCTTTGGATTTGGAGCGTGGCGAATCCTATTGCGATTGGCTGAAAGAGCAAAACCTGCAAACGCCGTTTGAGGAATCCTACTACCGGGAGATCGCCGCATTCGTTTCTTGAAAAAATATGAAAGGAGCCCGCTATGTACCCCGACCGATTGTTTTGGAACATTGATTTCTACACCATTTTTTTGGGCGTCGGCTTTTTTGCCGCGGTCGTCCTTTTCCGTTTCCTTGCCGACCGCGCCAAACTGCCGGCAAAACTGCAAAACCTCTGTCTTGGGGCGGGCGTTGCCTCTATGGCGGGCGGCTATCTTTCTGCCGTGCTGTTTCAGGGAATTTATAACGCCGTTGCCAGCGGGCATTTCTCGCTTTCGCAGGAAACCGGCGCAACCTTTTACGGGGGGCTGATCGGCGGCGTGGTCGTTTTTCTTGCCGTTTATCTGATCGCCGGAAGGTGGGCGCTGCCCGGAAAGGGCGACGCCCGGCTTGCGTTGCCGCACGTTTTGAACATCGGTGTTTGCTCGGTGGTCGTTGCGCACGCGTTCGGCAGGATCGGTTGCCTGTTTGCCGGTTGTTGCCATGGGGCGGTCACTACGGCATGGTACGGCGTATGGAACGCGCAACTAGGCGCAAAAACGGTGCCCACACAGCTGTTTGAATCGCTGTTTCTGTTCGCGTTGTGCGCTTTTCTGTGTTTTATGGAATTTCGCACGCCAAAGCGCGTTAATCTTTCGCTTTATTTGATTTTGTACGGCGTGTGGCGGTTCGGAATCGAGTTCTTCCGTGCCGATGAGCGGGGAAAGACCTTTATCCCCGGTCTTACGCCATCGCAGCTCACGGCAATCGTTTTCGTAATTCTCGGTTTTGTGCTTTTGATTTTCGCTTTGCGCAACCGCCGGAGGAACAATGAAAACGAATGACCGGGTTTTACGGGTGCTTTTGTGGGTTTCGGTCGCGCTTTTTGCGGGCATTTACATCTTTGACCCTTCAAAGGGAATTGCCGACCCGCAAAACCGACAGCTTACCAAAATGGCAATTCTGCGCGTTTCCGCCATCCCGGCAATCGTTTGCTGCGTGGCGATCCTGCGCCTGAAATTGGCCGCGCGCCCCAAACTGCGAAACCTGGTATTCCTTTTGCCGGCCGTACTCATCGCGTTGAATAACAGTCCCTGGCTTGCGTTTGCCACCGGCAGCGCCACATGGAAGGGAACGGCATCCATCGGGCTGCTCGTCGTTCAGGTCATTGGCGTCGGCGTCATGGAGGAGCTTGCGTTCCGCGGTATTTTGCTGCCGGTTCTTTTGGATCGCTTCGGCAGGACCCGCAGGGGAATGTGGGCAACGATCCTGCTTTCTTCGGCTGTTTTCGGGCTTGTCCATTTTGCCAATCTGCTTGAAACGCCGAATCTTGCCGCGGTGCTCATGCAGGTCGGGTATTCCATGCTGCTCGGTGCACTATGCGCGGCGGTCCTGTTGGGAACGGGAAACGTTTGGTATTGCGTTTTGGTACACGCGCTTTATAATTTCGGCGGCGGGATCAGCGCCTATTTTGCGGAAGGAACCGTTTGGACTCTTCCGAACGTGCTTTTCACCGTACTGCTTTCGGTTGCCGTTTTCGGGTGGTATCTGTATTTCATGCTCAAACTGGATCCGGATCGTTTACCCACGTTCCGGATGGAAAAAATAGAAGAACGGGAGGACGGAAAAGTTGGCTGATTCGGTTTTGGAAACCATTGAAAAATTGCGCGCCAAACTGCTGTATCACGCAAAGAAATACTATGTGGACGACGCGCCCGAAATATCGGATTATGACTACGATATGCTTTATGCCGAACTGCTCCGGCTGGAAGCCGAACACCCCGAATACGATGACCCCGCCTCCCCCACTCACCGCGTGGGCGGCAAAGCGCTGGATAAATTCGGCAAGGTCACACATACCGTGCAAATGAATTCGCTTTCCGACGTGTTTTCCTTTGAGGAACTGGAAGAATTTTTGGCGCGCGTGGCCGAAACGGTCAAAGAGCCGGTTTATTCGGTAGAGCCGAAAATCGACGGGCTTTCGGTATCGCTCCATTACGAGAAAGGCGTTTTTACCTTGGGCGCAACGCGCGGCGACGGCTTTGTGGGCGAGGACGTGACCCAAAATCTGAAAACCGTGTTTTCCATCCCCATGCGGCTTCCCGAACCGCTCACGCTCACGGTGCGTGGCGAGGTTTATATGCCCCGCGTGAACTTTGAAAAACTCAACGCCGCAAGGGCCGCGGCGGGGCAAAGTCTGTTTGCCAACCCGCGCAACGCGGCGGCAGGGTCTTTGCGGCAGTTGGATCCCAAAATCACCGCCGAACGTCGGTTGGATATTTTCGTTTTCAATTTTCAGGAGGGCGATTTGTGGCAGGACGGCCGCAAACCGCAATCGCATACCGAAACGCTTGCCCGGTTGCGCGAGCTCGGGTTTCATACGCTGGAAGAAACCGCCGTTGCAAGCACTTTCGAGCAAATCGTGGCACGCATTCAAACGCTTGGAAACCTGCGCGCAAACCTGCGCTACGATATTGACGGCGTGGTGATCAAGATCGACGACCTTGCCGATCGCAAACTGCTCGGCGAGGGGACCAACACGCCGCGCTGGGCGGTGGCGTACAAATTTCCCCCCGAGCAAAAACAAACCAAACTGTTGGATATTGCCGTTGCCGTCGGGCGTACCGGGGTGCTGACGCCCACGGCGGTGCTGGAACCTGTTTCGCTTGCCGGCACCACCGTTTCCCGCGCAACGCTCCACAATGCCGAGTTTATCCGAGAGAAAGATATCCGTATCGGCGATATCGTCACCGTGCAAAAAGCGGGCGACATTATTCCCGAGGTCGTTTGCTCGCATCCTAAGCTCCGTTCGGGCAATATCCCCGTATATCAAATGCCCAAGTTCTGCCCCTCCTGCGGCGAGCCGGTTTTTTATGACGAAGATGAAGGCGCCGCAACGCGCTGTACCAACAGCAAATGCCCAGCGCAGCTCTCCCGCGGCATCGAGCATTTTGCCTCCAAGGATGCCATGAACATTGAGGGCATGGGGCCGCAGGTGGTGGAGGCGCTTTTGAACGCGCACCTGATTTCGGACGCGGCCGATCTGTACCGCTTGCAGGCGGCAAAGATCGCCGATCTTGACCGCATGGGCGAAAAATCGGCCGAGAACCTGATCGCCGCCATTGAGCGGTCACGGAACGCCGGACTGGAACGGTTGATCTACGCGTTGGGCATTCGCAACGTCGGCGAGGTCGCCGCTGTCGAGTTGGCACAGCATTTCGGAACGTTAGAGTCCTGTATGCAGGCAACGAAAGAGGAGCTTTGCTCGCTTTCCGATTTCGGCGAGATCACGGCGGACTGCGTGGTCAACTTCTTTACCCACCCGCAGAATATTGACCTTTGCAATCGCTTGATCGCGGCGGGACTTCTGACCACCCCGGTCAAACTGCCAACGTCGGATTTGCTTGCCGGAAAGACCTTTGTGCTGACGGGTACACTGCCTTCCATGAGCAGGGACGAGGCGAGCGAGATGATCAAAAACGCGGGCGGCAAAGTTTCGGGATCGGTTTCATCCAAAACCGACTACGTTGTAGCGGGGGAGGCGGCCGGCTCCAAACTGACCAAGGCACGCGCGTTGAATATCCCGGTCATCACCGAGGAAGAACTCCTCAAAATGCTGAAACCGGAATAACGGGATCAAAAAAGGAGAGCCGTATAGCGGCTCTCTTTTTTGTTTTGCCATCAGGAAGCGGCTTTTACGGCTGCCTTGGTGCCCCAGTAGATCATCCTGCCGGAGCATTTGGCAACTTCATATCTGTCCCGATCGGCTTCCGACCAGCTCTTCCATGCCTCTTTTGCGTCGGCGGAGGTTTTGTAGTAAATAATGGTAACGGATTCGGTTTTCGTGGTTTTGCCGTCCGCGTCCTTAATATCCTTGGTGCCGGTCACAGTTGCGTCGATCTTGTTTTCGGTGCCTGCAATGGCGGAAATGATACCGCTTACGTATCCGGTCGTTTTCACAGCGGTATAACCGTTCTTTTCCAATGCGGCTTTGGCTTTGTCGGGGTCGTTCTTCGGGGCGCAGGCAACCAACGCAAGCGCGAGCAGGACAACCGAAAGAACAACTGCAAAAATTCGAATCGTTTTTTTCATGGTTTTCTCCTTTTTTAAAAATAAATTATCGGACAATTCCATTATAACCCAGTTTTTTTAAAAGATCAAGAGAATTTTGCAATTTCCCATAGGTATATTCTTCGGAAAATCGCGCAGAATATAGAAAAAAGAGGAAGGGAGCAAATATGGCACAGGGAATTATTCACCTGCGGGCAAAGATTTGCGCGTGGGCAACCGCGGTTGGCAAAAAAGAAATGGAAGGGCCTTTGGGCAGTTGCTTCGATCTGAAAGACCCGACCGATCAATTCGACCAAAAAACCTGGGAAGCTTCCGAGAGCGAAATGCAGCGCCGCGCGCTTGCTCTGGCAATCAAACGGCGGGAATTAAAACCGGAACAGATCGACCTTTTGTTCGCGGGCGATCTGCTCAACCAATGCGTTGCCTCGGCCTACGGGCTTTTGGAGTACCCAATTCCGTATTGCGGCATTTACGGCGCCTGTTCCACCTCGGCCGAGGGCATTCTGCTGGCGGGTATTGCGGTGTCGGGCGGCATTGCCGAATGGGCAAGCGCGGTTACTTCCTCGCATAACTGCGCGGCCGAGCGGCAATACCGTACCCCCATTGAATACGGCGCACAGCGAAGTCCCACCGCGCAATGGACGGTAACCGGCGCGGGCGCGTTTCTCATCGGCGGGGAGAACGAAGACGGCGTTCCCGTTACGCGCGGTATGATCGGGATCCCGCGGGATAGCGGAGTGAGGGACGCCGCTAATATGGGCGGGGCCATGGCGCTGGCTGCCGCCGATACGCTCAAACGGTTTTTCCAAGAATCCGGCACGGTTCCAACCGATTACGACCGCATTATTTCCGGCGACCTCGGCTACGAGGGCGGCGCGATTTTGTGCGACCTGTTAAAAGCCGAGGAAATTGATATTCGCCCGCGATACTCCGATTGCGGACAGCTGATTTACGACCGCGACCGGCAGGATGTGCATTCTGGCGGATCGGGGTGCGGCTGCGCGGCGGTCACGCTGGGCGGGTATTTGCTCCCGCGGCTTTGGGAAGGCGTGGAGAAACGCATTCTTTTCCTGCCTACCGGCGCGCTGATGAGCCCGGATAGCATCAAGCAGGGGCGCACCATTCCGGCGGTGGCGCACCTGGTGGAACTGGAAAGCCGGAAGCAAAAGGCGGAGGAGTGAAACTATGGATATTTTCATCGCGTGTTTGCGCGCGTTTCTTGTGGGCGGCGTGTTTTGCGTGATCGCGCAAATTTTGATCGATAAAACCAACCTGACCCCGGCGCGCATTCTGGTCGTTTACGTGGTATCCGGCGTGATTTTGGGCGCGGTTGGCGTTTACAAGCCGCTGGTGGACTTTGCCGGCGCGGGAGCCACCGTGCCGCTTACCGGGTTTGGGTTTCTCATTTCCAAGGGCGTAAAACAGGCCGTGGAGGAGCAGGGGGTACTCGGCGCACTGACCGGCGCGCTCACAACAACGGCCGGCGGCATTTCGGCGGCGCTGATTTTCGGGTATCTCGCCTGCCTTTGTTTCCGCGGAAAACCGAAAACGTAAAAAAATAACGGTGTATCGCCCGGCGGTACACCGTTATTTCGTTTTGGAAAAGACCTTTTTCGGGTCAATCAGCGTCAGCTTGCAATCATCGCAAATCGTGGGCGTGGGGTAAAAGTGGCCGCAGTGAACGCAAAGATAGGAACGGGAAGGGTCAACCACCGCTTTTCCGGTCGTGTCCTCGTCGGCCGTTTTCAGCGGGTGGGTCAAGGGCGGAATACTGTTTGGGTCGGCAAGCGGATAGCGCAGCCCCGCAAACTTGCAAATGCGGTTGCCCTCGTGGTAATAAAGGAAGAACCCCGTTTTTTGCTCAAAGCGGAGCTTGCGGATCTTCCCGTCCGTACAACGCACGCGCAAAGCGGTTTGCACACGGAAGTTTGCCGTTTCGTCGGCGTTTTTTTCGTCGTCCGAGAAAGCGTAAGTGTGCGCCAGCGAGGAGCGGATGATCTCGCCTTCAAACGTCTTTTCGGTAAAGAGCGGGAAGATGCGAAAAATAAGAGCGCCGCTCAAAAGGGCAAAGGCAACCAAAATCCACATTCGCCAGCCGGTAATTTGCGGCAGGACCGAACCCTTGTGCGAGTTGTTGAAAAAAACGGCGGCAAGCATCAGCACCGTCACCCAGGCGGCAAACAACAGCACGCGCAAGACGCGGTGACGGATCACGTAGCGGGTAAGATCGGCGTTTCGGCTCGGCAAACAGGGCATAGCGCACCTCCTTCTTTTTTACTGGCTTTATTTTAACACAGAATGAAAGCAAAATCAATAAAAATACAAAAATTGCAAACCGATTTGCAAAAATTTGCTCAATTATGCCGAAAATAATGAAAACCGCTTGACTTGAAGGAATTATTATGATAGACTATTAAAGTAAAATTGCAAAATCGAAACGGAGAACATAAGAAATGTATTTTTTTGAAGAACTTGCAAATTTTGACTCCGAGGTTGCCGCCGCCTGCTCCCAGGAGCTTGCCCGGCAAAAGCGGAACATTGAGCTGATCGCTTCCGAGAATATCGTTTCCAAAGCCGTTTTGCTGGCCGCCGGAACGGTGCTGACCAACAAGTATGCCGAGGGCTTTCCCGGCAAGCGATACTACGGCGGATGCCAATGCGTGGACGTGGTGGAAAACATTGCCCGCGAGCGCGCCAAAAAACTGTTCGGCGCCGAGCACGCCAACGTTCAGCCCCATTGCGGCGCTTCGGCAAATTTGGCAGTGTTTTACGCTTTCCTGCAACCCGGCGATACGGTGATGGGCATGAATCTGGCGCATGGCGGGCACCTTTCCCACGGTTCTCCCGTTAATATTTCCGGCAAGTATTTCAACGTTGTGCCGTATAGTCTTTCGCCCGAAACCGAAATGCTGGATTACGACGAAATCCGCCGCATTGCGCACGAATGCAAACCCAAGCTCATCGTTGCCGGCGCAAGCGCCTACTCGCGCATCATTGATTTTGCAAAATTTCGTGAGATCGCCGATGAAGTCGGCGCTATTCTCATGGTGGATATGGCGCACATTGCGGGTCTTGTTGCCGCGGGCGTTCACCCCAGCCCG
>JBGUNW010000181.1:0-6582 GCA_045117555.1 Eubacteriales bacterium | reverse complement strand
AAAAAAAACGCCGGACGGTATTGAATACTGCCTGCTTGGCGAGGGCGACCTTCCCATCGGCGAGGTCATGCGCGCGCTTCGTTCGGTCAACTACGACGGCTTTATTTCGCTGGTTTGGGATCCTTCCTGGTGCCCCGAACTGGAAGACACCGAGATCGTGCTTTCCCAATTCGTAAACTATATGAAACAATACGGCGATCCTTCGCGCCGCGAACGCACGCTCTATTGGAATCGCGCGCATACCGGCAACTTCGTTTGGAAGAAGGATTTACTGATCGACAGCACCTTTTCCGGCGTTCTTGACAAGATGGTAGAGCTTTTCCCCGATCAGTACGCCTTCAAATACACCACGCTGGATTATACCCGCACCTACGAGGAGTTCCGCGAGGACGTGGACACCTTTGCCCGCTCGCTGATCGCGCTGGGGGTCAAAGCGGGGTCGCACGTGGCGGTATGGGCATCCAACGTTCCGCAATGGTACATCGCTTTTTGGGCAACCGTTAAGCTCGGCGCGGTACTGGTAACGGTTAATACCGCCTATAAGATCCACGAGGCGGAATATCTGCTCCGTCAATCGGACACCCACACGCTGGTTATGACCGAGGGCTCCAAGGATACGCACTACGGCAAGATCATTGCCGAGCTTTGCCCGGAGCTGGAAAAATTGAAGTCCGGCGAACAGCTCCACGCCAAACGGCTTCCCTTTTTGCGCAACGTGATTACCGTCGGGTTCTCGCAAAAGGGGTGCCTGACCTGGAAAGCCGCATGGGACCGCGCAAGTGAAATTCCGCACGAGGAAGTTTTGCGGCTTGCGGCGCAGGTAGACCCCGACGACGTTTGCAATATGCAATATACCTCCGGCACCACCGGGTTTCCCAAAGGGGTCATGCTCACGCACCGCAACATTGTAAACAACGGCAAATGCATTGGTGACCGCATGGACCTTTCCACCGCCGACCGGATGATGATCCAGGTGCCGATGTTCCATTGCTTTGGAATGGTGCTGGCTATGACCGCCTCGATGACGCACGGCGCAACCCTTTTGCCGCTCCCCTATTTTTCGCCCAAGCCGGCGCTTGCCTGCATTCACAACGAGCATATCACCGCCTTCCACGGCGTTCCCACCATGTTTATCGCTTTGCTCAATCATCCCGATTTCCCAAAAACCGATTTTTCCTATATGCGCACCGGCATTATGGCGGGCAGCCCCTGCCCCATCTCCGCCATGCGCGACGTGGTGGAAAAAATGCATATGACCGAGATCACGATCGTTTACGGGCAGACCGAGGCCTCACCCGGCTGCACCATGAGCTCGACCGACGACCCGCTGGAAGTTCGCGTTGGAACCGTCGGCCGCCCGCTCCCGGAAATTGAATGCAAAGTCATCAATCCCGAAACCGGCGAGGAATGCCCGGATAACGTGCCCGGCGAATTTGTGGCGCGCGGTTACAATATTATGAAAGGGTACTACAAAATGCCGGAGGCAACCGCCGCCGCGATCGACCGGGACGGCTGGCTCCACACCGGCGACCTTGCCGCGCGCACACCCGAGGGCAATTTCCGCATTACGGGACGTTTGAAAGATATGATCATCCGCGGCGGTGAAAACATTTACCCCAAGGAAATTGAGGAATTTATTTATACCAACCCGAAAGTCAGCGACGTACAGGTCATCGGCGTTCCCGACGAACAGTACGGCGAGGAGATCATGGCCTGCGTCATTTTGAAAGAAGGCGAAACCATGACCGAAGAAGAGCTCAAATCCTTCGTTGCCGCAAGCATGGCGCGGCATAAGGTACCCCGGTACGTGGAGTTTACCGACGCCTTCCCCATGAACGCCGCCGGGAAGATCCTCAAATATCAAATGCGCGAAAACGCAATCAAAAAGCTCGGTTTGGAAAAGGCCGGCAAGGTGGTGACGGCGTAATGAAAAACGGATTTGAGATTTGGGACGCGCATTGCCACGTCTACCCCGAAAAAATTGCCGCGCGCGCCGTTGCCGGTACCGACGCGTTTTACAGCACGGTTGCCGCCGGGCGCGGGACCATTCCCGATCTGATCGCCGCCGGAACGGCCGCAGGGGTGGATCGATTCGTCATTCAATCGGTTGCAACCACCCCGAAACAGGTTGCAAGCATCAACCGTTTCATTGCCGAGGCGGTTGCCTCCAACCCGCAAAAGCTGGTCGGGCTGGGCACCATTCATCCTGCCGCCGAGGACATTGCCGCCGACGTGCGCGAGCTTGCCGCGCTTGGCCTGCACGGAATCAAAATCCACCCGGATATTCAGGGCTACCGCATTGACGACCCCCTGTTTTTCCCGGCTTACGCGCTTTGCCAAGAGCTGGATTTGCCGATTCTGATGCACACCGGCGACAGTCGTTACGATTATTCCAATCCCAACCGGCTCATTCCTGTTTTGCAAAAATTCCCCCGTCTGCGCGTCATCGGTGCACATTTCGGGGGCTGGTCGATTTGGGAGGAAGCGGCCGAAAAGCTGGCCGGAACGCCCAACCTTTGGGTAGATTGCTCCTCCACCATGCCGTTTATGAAGAACGGGAACAAAAAAGAGCGCGTGGAAAATCTGATCCGCAAATACGGCGTGGATCGCGTGCTGTTCGGCACCGACTACCCCATGTGGAGCCACGAGCAGGAACTGGATTTCTTTTTTACGCTTGATCTTTCGGAAACCGAACGCCGCGCCATTCTTTCGGAAAACGCGAAACGCGTTTATACTCCAAAAAAGGACTGACTGATTATTTCCCCGGAAAAGGAGAACCTTTCTTGTTAACTTCCAGCCATTTTTTGCTCGGGCGCAAACTTGCCGAACAAACGCCGGCGCTTTCTTTACATCCCCTGCGCAAGGGTGTCTTTCTCTTGGGCAACGTCTTGCCCGATATGGTCCCGCACACCTTCTTTTACGGCTCCCGCTTTCCGAGAGTAACGGGCGGCCACTGCCTGCCCTACTCTATGCCCAAAATCGAGCATCGGGTCCGACGCGCCCTCGCAACCGGACTTTATTCAGCGTACGACGCTTTTCGCGTTGGTCTTTTGACGCACTATCTTGCCGATTCGTTTACCTACCCGCACACCACCGAACAGCGCATGAAGCATAAGATCCATCAGGATTATGAAAAAGAATTAAAGAAAACGCTGCCTGCCTTTCTACCCCTTGCCAACGATACCAAGCCCGCCGCAAGCAAAAAATTTTTAAGCGCGTGCAGATGTAAATACAATGCCGTACCGCCATCCCCCGCGCGCGACGCCGAGTGGATCGTGCGCGTTTGCTCCTCGGTTTTCAAGGCAATCGTTTCGGTTTAATAAAAAAAAGACCCATTCCCATCGGAACGGGTCTTTTTTTTGCAGGAAGCATCACTCCCTCAATTTCTTTCCTTTCGCGTCTTTCGGATTGGAATCCACAAGGATCATAATTCCTTCAATCAGCCCCCAAATGGCGCTGACCCAGCTCAAAAGTCCGAAGGAAAGGAGCGAAAGCAGCAACTGGGCAACTCCTTTCCCCGTAAAGCCGAGGTAGAAGTTATGCACGCCGAGTCCGCCAATCAAAATTCCGAGCAATCCGGCGGCAAGCTTGGATTTATCGGAAAGTTCTTCGGTCGGCTGGCCTGCGGGCGCATCCTGCCAGGCGGTTTGGTCCTGCGCCGCCCCTGCTTTTGCGCCGCAATACGGGCAATAGGAAGTGCCGTTCTCCAATTTTTGGCCGCAATAGGAACAAAACATGCGCGTTTACCTCTCTTTTATCGGAATGGAGCTTTTGGATCAGTCTGCCAGAACGGTAATGCGGTTCGACGTGATCTCGGTTACCAGGTCAACGATCCACGCGATCAGGTTGCCGATACCGGTTACCAAGCAGAGAATGCCGACGATCAGCGTTACAACGTTCCCTTTTTCGGCAAACCGAAGAATGCGGTAAATGCCGCCGATCAGTCCACCGAAGAAAATTTGAAGAATGATTTTGATAATCTTGTCAAGTCCTTCATAGGATTCCGTAAGTGTTTTGTTTGCCATGATGGTTTTTCCTTTCGTATAAAAGTTTGCGGAAAAATCCGGTCTGAAACTTGCGTTTTCACCGATTCCTCCGCTTGATTTTATTTTAGCATATTTTGAAAGTTTTTGCAACGCTTTTTTTGCCTTTTTTGCCTCCTTTTTCAAAAAAAATACCGTTTTTTACTTGCAAATAAAAATGCGGTATGCTATAATAAGATCGGTTTATTATTCTATTCTATCTTGGAGGAAATTATGTCGAATTGCGCAATTGTCGGAATCAACTGGGGCGATGAGGGAAAAGGCCGTATGGTTGACCTTCTCACAGAGGATTTCGATGTGGTAGTCCGTTATCAGGGCGGCGGAAACGCCGGACACACGGTGATCAACGAGCACGGGAAATTTGCCCTGCACCTCCTTCCTTCCGGTATTTTCCGCCCGGAAGTGGTGAATATCTTGGGCAACGGCGTTGCTATGGACCCCGAAAATCTTTGGAACGAGATCCAATCGGTTGCCGCGCAGGGCATTTCCATTACGCCCGAGAATTTGAAAATCAGCGACCGCGCCTCGGTCCTCTTGCCCTGGCACCGCGATCTGGACGCTTTGGAAGAAGCGCGCCTGGCAGACAAGAAATACGGCTCCACCAAGCAGGGCATCGCTCCCTTTTATTCGGACAAGTATCAAAAAAAGACGATCATGGCGGGCGAGCTGTTCTTCCCCGAGCACCTCAAAGCGCATCTTGCCGATCTGCTGGAATGGAAAAATCTGACTCTGACCGGCGTTTACGGCGCGGAGCCCTACACCATGGAACGCCTGATGGCATGGGTCAACGATCACTGCGAAAAAATCAAGCCCTTCGTTTGCGACGTCGGTACCTTCCTGAAAAACGCGCAAAAGAACGGCAAGCGCATTCTGTTTGAAGCCCAGCTCGGCTCTCTGCGCGACCTGGACTACGGTATTTATCCCTACACCACCTCCTCCAACACTACCGCCGCCTACGCTCCCATCGGCTCCGGCTTTCCGGGAGCAAAAATTGACGAGGTCATCGGCGTGGTCAAGGCGTATTCCACCTGCGTTGGAGAAGGCCCCTTTACCTGCGAATGGTTCGGCGAGGAGGCCGAAAAGCTCCGTCAAGCCGGCTTTGAATACGGCGCCAAAACCGGACGCCCCCGCCGCGTTGGCCCCTTGGATATCGTTGCAACGCGCTATGGCGTAGAGGTGCAGGCGGCCACCAACATTGCCCTGACCAAACTGGACGTTTTGAGCTACATGGATAAAATTCCGGTTTGCACCCACTACATTCTGAATGGAAAGCAAATTGATAACTTCCCCTTCCCCGCGCTCCTAAACGATACCAAGCCCGTCATTGAATATCTGGACGGTTGGAAGTGCGATATTTCCGGCGTACGGCGTTGGGAGGACCTTCCCACGGCGGCGCAAAAATACGTGGAGTTTGTAGAACGCGCGATCGGCTGCCACATCGGTTACGTTTCGGTAGGCCCCGAACGCGAAAGCATTATCCTGCGCTGAAAGGCGGTATTGCATGAAAGATAAGTACGAATCGCCGTTTTCTTCCCGGTATGCTTCGGACTATATGACCGGGCTGTTCTCGCCCGATACCCGCTACCGTACCTGGCGGCGGCTTTGGGTGGAGCTTGCGCGCGCGGAATCGGCGCTTGGCTTGCCGATTACCCCGGAGCAGGTTGCCGAACTGGAAACGCACGTAAACGACATTGACTACAACGTTGTCTCCGCGCGCGAAAAAGAGGTGCGGCACGACGTAATGGCGCACGTTTACGCCTATGGGCTTGCAGCGCCGAAAGCGGCGGGAATCATTCATCTGGGCGCCACCAGTTGCTATGTGACCGACAACGCAGACCTGATCCTTTACCGCGACGGACTTTGCTATCTGCGCGGCGAACTGCTCAAAGTAATGAAAAATCTTGCTCTGTTTGCCAATCGCTACAAGGCGTTGCCCACGCTCGGCTATACGCATTATCAGCCGGCGCAGCTCGTCACCGTCGGCAAGCGCGCCTCTCTTTGGTTACAGGATTTTTATGCCGATTTGAAGGAACTGGATTTCGTAATTGAGCAAATTCCTTTTCTCGGCTGCCGTGGAACCACCGGCACCGAAGCAAGCTTTATGGAACTGTTTGACGGCGACGGCGCGAAGATTGACGAAATGAACCGCCGCATTGCCGACGCGTTCGGTTTTACCGGGTGCTATCCCGTGGCGGGACAAACCTACCCGCGCAAAACCGACGCGCGCATTCTGAACGCGCTTTCCGCCATTGCGCAAAGCGCCTATCGAATGGCAAACGATATTCGCCTGTTACAGCACGACCGCCAGGTGGAAGAACCGTTTGAGGAGCACCAGATCGGCTCCTCGGCCATGGCCTATAAACGCAACCCTATGCGGTGCGAGCGCATTTGCTCGCTCTCCCGCTATCTGATGACCGACGCGCTCAACGCGCCGCTGACGGCCTCGGTCCAATGGATGGAGCGCACACTGGACGATTCGGCAAACCGCCGCGTCTCCCTGCCCGAGGGCTTCCTTTCGGCCGACGCGATCCTGCGCCTT